>JANMIS010000281.1:0-13547 GCA_031375925.1 Synechococcales cyanobacterium OTE_70_concoct_197_sub | reverse complement strand
CAGAGCTTGCGATCGTCACAGTCCAACCTGCAACCACTTCTAGAGCCAGTTGCGCAACGGCCTGAATATCAGACTCATCGTCAATAATCAGGATTTTTCGAGTCATAGCAGAAGCCAGTTGAGAAATCAGCACCACAACGTTAGCGACGAATAAGAAATAGTTGTTTCACAACTTTTTTAGATGAGGAACTCATACGTGATGCTCATCTTAGACAGGAGTTGTGGAGGAAATGAGGAGTCTCGGTAAGGCAAAGTAAAAGGTACTGCCCTCTCCCACCGTGCTTTCAACCCAGAAAGGCGCATGATGCTGCTGTAATATATTGCGGCAAATCGCTAATCCTAAACCCGACCCCCCTTTCTGCCGTGAATCTGAGGCATCAACTTGCTTGAAGGGTTCAAAAATAGTGGTCAGCTTGTCACGAGGAATCCCCCGCCCCCGATCGCAAATCGCCACCAGCACAACAGGCTGATCTAGCGGAAACACCACCGGATAACCAGAAGATTCTGGATTTAAAATCGTCGCTTCAATGGCAATATCAGTATGCATTTCTGAGAATTTAATGGCATTGCTGAGGAGATTGGTCAGCACCTGAATGATCCGATCGCGATCGACCGACACCATGACACTTGCACAGTCCAGCTTCAACTTCACCAAAGCCGAATCCGCCAACATTTGCATGACATCTACCGATTCCTGCAAAATCAGCGCCAAATCACACACTTGGCGTTCCATGGTGATCTTGCCTGACTTAATTCGCTCCATATCGAGAATGTCATTGATCATCCGCACCAGACGTTCGGTGTTTTGGGCGGCGATCGTGACCATGCGGTGGGCTTGCTCTGGGCGGGTCTGCAAAATGCCACTCGAAACGAGATCCAACGCGCCTGCGATCGAAGTTAATGGCGTCCGCAGTTCATGACTCACAATGGAAACAAACTCATCCTTCAGCCGATCGACTTCCCGCTGACTGCTGATATCTTGAGTAAAACAGTAGTGACCGACAAATTTTTGCTGTTCCCCGTAAGCCTTCACGAGAACGATTTTGCGGTCAAAGGTAGTGCCATCTTTTCGCATTGCACACACCTCAACCTCAGCGCGATCGGTGTTCATCATCGCTTGATAGGCCCGCAGGGCATGGGCACGGTCTTCCGGCACAATGAGCTGCCACCATTCATCGCCAATGAGTTCGGTCTCGTCGTAGCCGCTCATCTCGACATAGGCTGGGTTGACATTGGTTACTCGCCCTTGAGGATTGACCTCTACCATGCCGACGACCGCAATTTCTAAGGCTTTACTGAGTTTGACCACCGCCGCTTCTTGCAATTTTCGATCGCTAATATCTCGGCCTACCCCTTGATATTCCACCACCTGCCCCGCATCATCAAAAATCGCCCGATCGCTCCAAGACTGCCATCGCACCTCACCCGTCGGCAAAATTACCCGATGCTCATACTGCACCACCGAACAATCGATCGACATGGCCAAAAACTTCGCCTCAATTGCGGCCCGATCCTCCTCTGGAATCAACGGAAAAAACCGCCTGCCGATCAAATCGTCTGCTGTCAGCCCGAAATACGCGCAGTAGGCTTGATTCACAAAGGTCAATTGCCCATCCGGCAAAAAACGGCAGATCAAATCCGTCTGATCTTCGACAATGCCCCGGTATTGGGCTTCACTCTTTTTAAGCGCGAGTTCAATGGCCTTCCGTTTACGGACATCAACCAAAGTCGATCGGCTCATAACATAATTACCTGCTTCATCTGTAACGGCGGTCGAGTTCGCTAAGACTGGAAAATGCTCTCCGCTGCGGCTCTTAAGCACAATCTCGACTTCTTTAACGACCCCGTTAGTTTTGAGCTGCTGAAATTTTTCAATCCACTTTTGTTGACTTTCCAGTGCAACAAACTCCAGAAACGTCTTTTTTCCCACGACTTCTTCGCGGGAGTAGCCCAGCATATCCAGCTCCGTATCATTCATTAATAACACCGTGCCATCCACGCCGATCGAATGGTATCCACAGGGCGCATTGTTGTATAGGTCCTGCACGGTTAGGGTTTGGTGGAGTTGGGTTTCTTCTTCTTCTGAGCAATTTTTAACTTGACGCTTGGCCTCTTGGTAACTTTGAGCCAACCGATCGATCATTCGATTGTTCTGACGGATCACGGCTGCCATCATCATCCACAAACCGATTAACCCTAAATTCAAACCCACCAATGACAGAATGAGCCGATTCATTGAAGACTGGCCTACTGAAGACTGGCCTAAGATGGACGTCTCGCTCAATCCACTCAATATCCACACTCCCAATCCAACCCCAATCCAGGGCAAGCTGCTCTTCTCCAAAAGCATTGAAAGGTCCGATTTTTCAGTTGATGTCTGCAACATGATTGACTGTGGCTTACAGGATCTTTTCTCTCTGGCACCTGTTAAAGAACTGATTTTCGATCGCGATGTCATGACAAAACTCCTAAGACGCCAATTCCACGAGAGGACTTCGCTGAGTCACCAGAGACGCAATTAGTGACGACTTCGCCCGATCGTAAATGGTTTGTAAAGCGTCACCCTTTTGATATTCGCCAATCCCCACCGCTAAATTCGCGGTAAAAGGCTCTGCATTGACAGGTACAAAAACCTGCCGTCGAAACTCATGCACAATCTCTAACAAGTGGCACTTCAAACTCGCCTTATCCGTTCCATACAGCACAACCACAAATTTCTCATCACTCCATCGCCCAATTAAGTCCTCTTGACGAAAACTGGTCTTTAGAATCTTGGCGCAGCGCCGTAAAACCTCATCGCCGCAAAGATAACCGTGGAGGTCGTTGATTTCCCGCAATTGATAGAGATCGACGATCGCCAGACACATTGGTTTTTCATGGCGATGGGCAATGCGTAAAAAGGTCTCCGCTTGGGCCGTTAAGGTGCGACGATTGGCCACTTGAGTGAGGGAATCCGTTTCGGCTAGGCTGCGGAGGAGACGCGATCGTTCAAGACGATTAAGCAATCGCGTGATCAGTTCTGGGCCAATGACAGGCTTACGAACAAAATCATCAGCCCCCGCCGCAAAGACCCGATGGGTCAACTCAGGATCCCGACTATCCGTGAGAAACAGCACAGGCAGATCACTCCACTGCACGGTATTGCGCAGGGTTTGACAGAGGGCCAGTCCATTCATCTCGCCCATGGTCACTTCCAAAATCAACAGATCCGGCTGATATCCCTGCAATGCGCCCATCACGTCTGATGTCACCGGAAGCGCGATGACTTCAAATCCCCAAGGCTGAAGCACCTGCGTCAAATTCTCTACCACCTCTGCGTCATCGTCTAAGATCAAGATTCGCGCCTCAGAAGACTTTCGCTCAGAAAGCAGAATCGGGACCGGAACATCAGTATTGCGCTGGTCCATATCGATCAAATCTGAGGCATCGGCGGCGGATACGCAAATTTCTGGCGTTAGTCCCGCTTTCAATTGAGCGGCTTTCAGGCCAGCATCGATCGCCTGAGCACTCATGCGTTCGAGATTTTGGCGCAGTTCTTGAACATTTTGCATTACGCCTTCAAGGGGAAGCTCCATGCCCTGTCGGGCTTGGGTAAACCACTGCTCAATGTCTTTAGCCAGGTCCGAACCCCGATCGAGGGAAAACATCCCCAACGAGCCAGCTAATTTATGCGCAGATTCTTCTGCAATTTGAATGCTAGAAGCGTTAAGGAGACCTTGCTGCGCGACGGCGATCGCCTGCTCTAGATGCTCCATACGGGTGAAGAGTTTGCCTTGGGACTGCTGCCAAACCTTGGCCAATCCAGCGGCGATTCGATCGTCTGTTGCCTGCAATTCATCCCTCGACTGGGGACGCACCGCGTTTGAATTGATCTCGTCCGAGTCTAAAACTGAATCTGAAACCACGGTTTCAACACCTTCAGCTTCAACCGCCTCAACAACGATCGCCTCTGGCAACTTACGAAGACGATACCCAATGCCATAGACCGTCTCTACCGGATCATCAGTAACTTTTGCGGCTTTCAACTTATTACGAAGCCCTTTGACGTGCGATCGAATCGTATCTTCAGAGGGCGGCGTATCCAACGACCACAGGTGATCAATCAGCGCACTAGAGCTATAAATCCGCTGAGGATTGCGCAATAGCAACTCTAATAAGCTATATTCTTTAGGCGTAAGTTTTAAAAGCCGATCGTGCCATCGCACCTCGCAGGCATTGGGATCTAGGGTGAGAGATCCCCAATTTAACGTCGGTGGCAGGGCTGACTGTCCCCGTCGCAACAATGCCCGCAATCTCGCCAATAGTTCCTTGAGATCAAATGGCTTCACCACATAGTCATCTGCGCCCGCATCTAGTCCTTCGATTAATGTCGTGCGATCGTCATGGGCCGTGACTAGCAAAATAGGGGTCATGCTGCCATTCGATCGAAGCTGTTTACAGAAATGGATGCCATTTAAAATCGGCAGCATCACATCTAGCACAATCACGTCATACTCACAGGCCATCGCATATTCCCACCCCATGCGGCCATCACTCGCCACATCTACGGTGTAGCGATGTTCCCCCAGGGCGATCGTTAAGCTCTGGGCAACGACTTCATCATCTTCGACAACCAGTACACGCATAGCTCTCCGGACTTAACTCTAAAACTCACCAGAAAACTCGATCGTCATTCCACTCCCTGCAACCTTAGTCAGAATATTAAATATCCTAAGATTGTGACATAACGAGTTAGTAGTTATTGACAGATGTAAAGAGTGTAAAGAGCGCAGATTGAAAAGCTATCGCAAAATCCAGCAAAAACAATGTTCACAACAAACAAGAATAAATCTTAAAATGCAAAAACCAGTTTAGCTCTATGCAATTTATCGATAATTTAAACAAAATGTAGTATTCAATGCACTTTGAGATTATCCGACCCAGCCATAGAAAGAAGGTCAGCTTAAACACCAGAGATCAGGATTAACTTTCTTTTTAGAATTCAGAGCTTAGAATTTAGAGCAACATCATCATCAATCTCTGACTTGAACCGCTGCTTCAGTCCTAGGCAAGAGGCAAGGAAGACGATATTCCTTACATGATAGATTTATCTGGGAGACCGCACTTGATATGCGTTAAACATGCACCAAACGCCCTTGAATGCAATCTGCTAGTTCCTGAGTCGTCCCCGAGCTGTAGATGCCGTGAAATTATGATTGGGAAAATTCTTGCAGACCGTTACCAAATTACCGAAGTTCGAGACTCCGGCAGGGTTTTAGTCGCCGAAGATACCCATCGTCCGGGATACCCGCTCTGTCTGATTCAACGGCTGCAAGGGGCGGCTTCTAATCCCCAAGGCTTTCAGATTGCTAAGCTGATCTTGGAGCAGCGGGTAGAAGCGATCGGACGCTTAGGAAAGTTCAGCCAAATTCCGGCAGTTTTAACCTTTTTTGAACTGGATCAAGGACTATATCTCCTTGAAGAGATGGTTATGGGTCATCCCTTAAGCCAGGAATTAACGCCAGGGACGCCTTGGTCGGAGGCGCAGGTCCTTGAGTTGATGCGAGAACTCCTAGAGATGCTGATCTACATGCATCAACACGATGTCATCTTACGAGGACTTCGCCCTGACAATCTGATTCGTCGCCAAACCGATGGCAAGCTCGTGATTGTAAACCTACTTCTCTTGCCACCTCGTTCGCATCCCCAATCGCTCCCGGTGAACAATCCTCTGGAGATTAGTCACCTTTACATGCCACCGGAACAGCTTCAAGGCAATCCCATTTTTAATAGCAATCTCTATTCTCTCGGAATGATTGCCCTCCAAGCCTTAACAGGGCTGCCCCCCAAGGAACTCCCAGAGATAAAGTCCCATTGGTCCGATCGGGTCAACGTGAGTCCCAAGTTTCGTGCCCTATTAGACCGGATGCTGGCGAGTGAGACCCGCGATCGGTATCGATCGGCCAAGGAAGCGTTCAAGGTGCTGCAACAGGTAGAAGAGCCTCACCCAGAGAGTCCTGCACTTTTTATTCCTACCCGGCCCCACCATCCTTCCATTCACCACTCCTCTCGGGAAGAAACCGCAGCAGCAGATAATTTAGCAGCAGATAATTTGACAGAGGATTTAAAGGTGGATTTGACGAGGGACTCAGGGCACGATCGGGACGACCTAGAGGAGAATCTAATGACGAGCAGTTTGACTGCTGAGAAGAACGATCGTGCCAAGAACGCCCATTCTGAACCCAATAGCCATCATCTCAGTCGAGACTTCGCCTCCACTGTGCTCAATCCAACTCCCCTATCGGGTGTCATCACTCAGCCCCCGGTCATCCCGAATCAACCCCATTTACTTAATGGTCAGCCCTTGGAGCCGAGCCTCCCCGTTACACGGCTTCAACCGAAACCTTGGTGGCGATCGAAACGAATTTTGGGCAGTTTGGGCCTGCTGGTGGGCATATCCTCCCTTCTCGCTTGGCATTTCCGTCTACCCCAAAGTGCGCTATCTGCCTATCATCTCAATCAGGGTCAAGAAAAAAGCAGTCGATCGCAGTACAAAGGTGCGATCGGTCAATTTAACGAGGCCCTGCGCTGGAATCCCCAGAATTCTGGAGCTTTCTTCAGTCGTGGCTACGCTTTTTACCAACTGCGCAACTTCCGTCAGTCCCTGGATGACTTCACCCAAGTCATTAATCTAGAACCTACTTCAAATTTGACCTTCAGCGCCCTCTTTTACCGTGGCAATCTGCGCATGAGTCTGGGGGATCCTCAAGGCGCAGTGCGGGACTATAACCAAGCGCTAGAAGTAGACAGCACCGCTGCTCTCGCTTTCGTCCAACGAGGCCAAGCCGAAAACGCCCTAGGTAAATCTGGCAACGCCCTCAAAAGCTATAGCCAAGCCATTCGTCTAGAACCTAACTTGGCCGCAGCCTACCTCAACCGCTGCCTCACCAAGTCCAACCTCAACGATCAACCCGGTGCCATCAGCGACTGCACAGAGGCAACAGGCATCAACCCCAACCTCCTCACCGCTTACCAAAACCGAGGGCTGGCCTATCATCGCGCCGGAAACTATAAGCAGGCGATCGCCGATCTAAACGTCGCGATTAAATTAGACGGAGAAGACGCAACTTCTTACTACCAACGCGGCCTGATTCGCTTGGATTTACAAGACAAAGAAGGGGCGATCGGAGACTTTAATACCGCTATTCAATTTAAAAGCGATCATGTCTTTGCTTACTATCAGCGAGGTCTAGTACAGGAAAAATACGGCAATATAGATGGGGCAATCACCGATCTAGAAATGGCCATGAAACTCTGCGTTGAGCAAGGCATGACGGGCTGTTACCGAGATGCTCAATATCAACTCAAGCGCCTCGGCAAGGGGGACATTCCCCGAGACAAACCCAAGCCAAACCCAAAAACCGATGCCATCTTCAACGAACGCTACACGCCAGACAGCAATATCCTGTCGCCTTGATTTTGCCTGGAATTTAGAGCGCGATCGGTCCTAGATATTTCTCTAGCTTAGGTGAAAAGACTTCATAAATCATGGTCAAAGGCTGACCGTAATGCCAAAACAGATAGTGCCGTCCCCAAAAAGGACCAGGATGCCCAAAAGCGGCGGAAATCTCATCCGAATGGCCGTAGTACAGACCCTGAACATCTCGGTATAGCTCAGTTCTGAGCTTTGCAAGACTGGCCCAGATGGGAAGCGATCGGTTTTCTAGGTATTCATCGACGTGGCTCTGTTCCCACCAGGACGTTGCGTAGGCCGTCCGTTCGCCGCCGTTAGTCAGCCAGACTTGACGACGCACGCGGGGACCGGGGATTTGGAGGATTTGGGGTGGGGCTTGATCGGAGGTTTGCCCAATGGCAGACATGTCAATAAGGTCGATTTGGGTAGGCGCTCCGGTGAGAAGCTGAAGATAGCGCGTCGGAGAGCCGTCACCTAAGAGCATCATTTGCCAAGCGGGGGCAAGCTGATGGTGCGGTAAACCGGATTGAATCTGCCGATCGTCACTCTGCCACAGCAAGTCCAACTGATGCCAACCGGGCGGCGGAGAGACGACGGAAAAATTTGTGGCAGCCGTTAAGGGAAGGGTCACAGTCAAAGCAATCACAGAAGGTAACGGTTTGTTACTTTTTATGATAGCGCGATCGACTCACCTCAGCTTTCAATATATTTGCAAGGAAAACCATAAATTAAAAAGCTTCGCAGTTGCCAAGCTTTGTCGAATCTATAGTTCTCGGTGGATTTCGGCGATCGACCCCGTCGGGAGTCCCACCATTGTTGCGACTTGCTCTATGGTCATGCCCGATCGGAGGAGGTTGGTGATGACAAGCCGCATTTGATCCGCTAGTTCACGCACTTCAGATTCAGCGCGATCGGCGCGTTGCTGTTGTTCTTCAGCACGTTGCTGTTGTTCTCTCGCGATCAAGCGTTGTTGTTCTGCGAGTAGGGCTTGTTGTTCTGCGAGTAGGGCTTGTTGTTGGGCAAGGTGGTCGAGTTCGATCGAGGTGAGAAACTTCCGGCCATCGGGACGATAGATTTCTAGTTCCCCGTTGACTTGAGCAAAGCGGATTTGAAGCCTGGGGCTGACCCAGCCGTTCATGTCGGGGATGGCAATCAGCCGATCGTCCCTCCGCAGCCAGCCCTTGAGACGCAGCCGATCTGGATCGAAACTGTAATATTCTTCAACGCCGTGGGTCTCGTAAAATTTGCGTTTTTCTTCCATTTCGGGCGCAAAGTTACTGGGTGACAGAATTTCAAAGGTCACTTGGGGCGCGATATTATTTTCTTTCCATTGTTGGTAGGAGCCACGATCACCTTTACTAGGGCCAAATACGACCATCGTATCGGGTGCAAGGCAAGTGGTATTGTCGCCTTCGATCGGGTACCACAACAAGTCCCCTGCGATGAATACGTTCATCATTGCGGCATACCAAATTTCTAAATTCTCCTTGATCATGACAATCAATTTGAACTGTTTGGTATTATCCGCCATGGGTTTTCCGTCTGATTCGGGATAGTGAATTTCGGTCTCAGGGTTGAGTCCTTGTTGAGTGGTGAAGGTCATGGTTGCGAATCACTCCGATCGAAAGAGTTTATGTTTCATTGCAACTCGAATCAGATTCAGGGTCCGTTGACTCGATCAGAGGGGGAGCCGATCGAGTCATTCGGTTATATCTAACAAGGGCTATAGATTATCCATTTGCTTCTTAAGGGCTTCGAGTTCGGCATCAACCGCAGGATTTGGGGCAGTGGCAGCGGCGGAAATCTGCGGCGTTGCGGCGGCAGCAGTTCCTCCGAGCATCTGGTTTTTCATGGCGGCGAGTTCATCATCTACATCGCTCCCACTTTCAAGCAAGGCAAACTGCGCTTCTAAGCCTGCACCGCCAAGTTCAGCAGCGGCGACCGATCGGGCTTCGATTTGCAGCACCTTATCTTCCATGCGCTCGAAGGCGGCCATGGCGCTGCCTGTGTTGTTGCTGTTGATCACAGACTGAAGCTGCTCGTTGGCCTTGGCGGCAGCAGCCCGAGCTTTGAGCATGTCTTTTTTGGTCTTGGCTTCGGAGATTTTGCTCTCCATGGCCATCAGGTTCTTTCTCAAGAGGTCCACTTGGGACACTTGAGAGTCGAGTTGCGTTTTGAGAGAGGCGGCGGTGTCGGAAAACGCCTTTTTGCGGACTAATGCTTCGCGGGCTAGGGTTTCGTCGCCTTTTTGCAGGGCAAGCTGGGCACGGGATTGCCAGGTGTTGGATTCCGTTAGATTTTTCTCGTACTGCTGCTGGCTTCGCTTTTGAGCGGCGATCGCGGTAGCCACGGCCTGCTTCATATTGATCAGGTCTTCCTGCATATCCATGAGCGCTTGCTCCAGAATCTTTTCTGGATCTTCCGCTTTACTCACCATGTCATTGACATTTGCCCGTACCAGACGGCCCACGCGATCGAACAGTCCCATAACATCTTCCTTCCTGAGGGTTGAAACTTTAGTTTAGCCTTTACTTCACTAGTCTAGAAAAGTTCTGGAGAAACGACTAGAAAAATCTTTAACAAATCGGGTAGGGATTTCAACTATTTCAACTGAAAAGCCCCATAGAATCTAAAGATCCCATAGGGCATTATGGCAGAGGTTTAAGTTGAGTCTGAGGGTAGCTTTAGGTCAGTTCTAGATCAGCGTTTCTAGATTTTTGCTCTTAGTAAGCATTGTTGAATGCCAAAGGCGCAGCCAAGCGCAAACCGAGGTCTGTTTCAGAATTCACAACTAGGACTTCAGCCTTGTTTTGACCATTGGCCAGCCAGCCTCCGACAGCGCCCGCTGCGGTTCCGATGAGGATGTTACCCCAGCCGATTTGGCGGTTGCCTGTGACAGCGGAGACGATCGCACCTGCACCTGCACCGATCGCAGCCCCAGTTAAGATAGAAGTGGTGTTAACGCCCTTCTTGATGGTTTCTTTGCGAGTGATGATGTCGGAGGATGCATCAAAGGCCATGCTGCGACCATTGGGCATCAGTAAGGTGCGGGCTACGAAGCGGGTGCCTTTTTCTTCTTTGCCGTCGCGGTTGGTGATGCTTGCGGGGACGAATTCGCCTTCAATGGTGCTACCTGCTGCAATCAAGACTCGACCGTCGCTAGAGCCAATGCTGCGGGGAACGGTCAAGGTTGCGGCCATTCTTTCATCGGGAGCGAGGACGATTTTAGGGGCCTTTGTGTAAGTTGTAGGAATGACTGCACCTGCGGCAATGCGAACCGTACGGTTAAAGACGGCGGGACGGCCTGTGTTGTATTGGGCGATCGTGGTGGGGCGGGATTGTGCATCGGCGCGTAGGGTGGCGATCGGCAATAATCCTGTGGTCGTTACGCCCAATGCTAGAGCGAATGCAGCAGATGAACGAGCGGCGAAAGAAGTAGCAGTTTTCATGATTTAAGTTTTCCTGTGTGAGTGCTGAACCTGAATCCCTTGACCCCCTAGATTTTGAAAAGGTTCCCAGAACATTTTGCGGGTTGCCATTTGTCAAGCTATTCCGGTTCAACGCCTAACGATCGGAGCTTCGCGATTAGTTTTTCGTTCCGTTGACGCTCGGTTTCGGCGCGTTGACGTTCGGTTTCGGCGAGGACGATCGCAGCTTCAGCACTTTCCTCTGGTGTCGGCACCAAAACCCCATCCGCCGTAAAGAATCGCAGCGTCTTTTCGTGAATCCCTAAAAACAGCCCTAACTGCTGACTCCAGAGATGACCCCGTTCATTAGGGGGAATCTCTTCATACTGACCATCTACCAGATGAAATCCTTTAAATTCATAGCTAGCCGGATCAAACCAGAAATAATCGGGTGTGCGAAAAACATTGGCATAGAGGGTTTTCTTATCTCCTCGATCGGTTTTCGCCGTCGAAGCAGACAATAGCTCAATGATGATGTGGGGATATTGACCATTTTCTTCCCAAAGCACCCAACTTTTCCGAGGTCGCTTTTCTGCGCCTAGGACAACGAAGAAGTCTGGACCTCGGAAATCTTCGGATTTTCGTTGGTTTGGGCTGTAATAAATGGTGAGATTTCCGGCTGCGAAGTAATCAGTCCGGTCTTTCCAGAGCCAATCAAGGCATTTTAGTAGCAGCAGCATTTGCTGAAGGTGAAGGGAGCTTTCCAAGGGCGGTTCATCACTGTATAGATCACCTGGCGGGAAGACAATATCCTCGTCGTGCTGAAATTGATCTAGCAGAAAAATCCCGGTTTGCTCGATGGCATCCGATCGTGTTTCTGTGGATTTAGTGGCGACAATGGACATTGTGAGTCCCTCTCGGCTTGTTAGGATTGTTTTATTGTAACTGTGGGCTTCGACTCCGCTCAGCCCACGACATTTCGTTCAGCCCACGACATGGGGATTTGAGGACTGAGCGGAGTCGTTCGCGCCAGCGTTGCGTTGAGTAAAGTCCGGATGAATACCGATCGCCGCCCCTTCATCCAAGTCACTACAAGCATCCACCAAACCATCCACGCCATCGACAATCCAGATTTTTGTACCCAGTTCTGTGGCCACCGCTTCTACAGTCATATCGTCTAAAAACAAGGTCGAATGTAACTTAATCATTAATGAGGGCAACAGAATTCCGTCACCTAAATCTTTGTCTTTCAATGCCGCCACAATATCTTGGCCTGTGATTAAACCTGTTACCGAAATTTCTTGGCCCCAATAATTGCTATTCAATGCAGCCAAAGTGATGTGGAGATTTTCGACTTGGTTGAGCCGATCGACAATAGGCTTAAAAGCATGTTCGACGGCGTTACCGACAATCCAGGTGAGGTGTGTGGGTTGAGGCAGTGCGATCGGTAACTCTTCAGCGGCGGCTTCAAATTCTTTTAAAAACAATCGAATTGAACCGACACCATTGCCGATTTGGGGATAGTCTTCGTAATGTTTTTCGGCGGGGATGGGCTGCTGGGCAATCAGGAACCATTCATCTGCTAACCATGCAAAGGTAGAGCCATGTTTTTTTTGAAATTGCTTTTGTAAGGCTTGAACTTGGGCGATCGTCTCCGTTGCTTTTTCCCGCGATACCGGAACTAATGCATCTTCGTCAGGCCGAAAGCGGGTCAATCCCACAGGCACCACTGCCGCTGAAATGACCGCCGGAAATTCGCCTTGATGAAACTTGGCTAGGTCTTCCAAGGTTTTGGTCAATTGGTCGCCGTCATTAATGCCGGGGCAAACAACAACTTGAGCATGAATTTGCAATTGATGATCTTGGAACCATTGGATTTGTTGTAAAAGCAATCCGGCGCGGGGATTTTTAAGTAAGCGCGATCGGACTTCGGCATCGGTGGCATGAACTGAAACATATAAGGGAGAGAGCCGCATAGCTGCAATGCGATCCCATTCACGATCGGGCAAGTTCGTCAGCGTTAGGTAACTGCCGTAGAGAAAGCTCAAACGATAATCATCGTCTTTGAAATATAGGCTTTCGCGTTTGCCGGGAGGCTGCTGATCGATAAAGCAAAAGGGGCAACGGTTTGTACATTGAATCAGCGCATCAAATAGCGCCGTCTCAAACTCCAATCCCAAATCTTCGTCGTAGTCTTTTTCAATTTCAATGGTATGGGTCAAGCCCTTGTCGTCCAAGACTTCGAGTTCTAAAAACTCATCCGCACAGAAAAACTGATAATCAATCAAGTCCCTGGGCTGTTGACCATTCACCGAGACGATCGCATCCCCAATCCCAAACCCGATTTCTTCTGCGATCGACTCTGGCAGGACACGAGAAATTTTTGCAGGTTGGAAGCTCATGACAGTGGGGGTAAGGGAATGGAAGAAATTTTTAGAATTGCAGTCTACCATTGTACATGCAATAGATTCGCGATCGGTTGTTGGAGAGGGGTGAGGTATGGTTGGAGAATTGATTCCGCGCGACGGGACGGTTTCAAAAACTACGCAATGGTATTTCGAATTGAGATTGGGAATTGGTTTATGCAACAGATTTCACGATCGGGGATGTTTCCCCCCAGTTTTAGAGTGAACCGATCGTTACACAGGTTACGACGCGCACGGGCTGCCAAGTTTTTTGAGGAGATT
>JANMIS010000278.1:0-8193 GCA_031375925.1 Synechococcales cyanobacterium OTE_70_concoct_197_sub | reverse complement strand
GACGAGTTGAGAAAGGAGATAGTAGCATAGATAACCTTTGATAAGCTTTGAACAGATTGTGTTCGTGGAATGCACTGTTATCACCTAATCAATCCCAAGGATATGCCAGTTCCAAAATTTTCAACACTCTTCAAATCCGATCGACCTGAATGGCATATCTTCTAATCCAATAAAACGATAGACCTTACGTAGGCAGTACAAACTGCCTCAGATTAACCCTCTATTGAATCGGAGACAGACCAATGGCGATCGTGACACAACGTGAAGTCAATGAGATTAGTTTTGTCGGTCCTGAACTCGAAAGTGCAATTTCCATTAGCACTGAGAGCTTTGGCATTGCTGAACTGGAAGATAGTGAACTAGAGATCAGTGGAGGCGGTGGGCATCAGGCAAATTCCCACTTTAACCGTCACCGATCGCAGACCAAAGCAACCAGTTTCGCAGGTCCTGAAGGTGCAGGTTCGACCTTTAACCATCAAGAAGAAACGGTATCTTCGGGCAACAGCGACTTTAGCTGGGATTAGTCGTCTACGGCATAGATAAGCCCTCACCCTAAATCCCTCTCCCCAGGGAGAGGGGATTTTACTTACCCTTATATGGAGCGTTCCTCCGATGTCTCAGTATTCAAATTTAGAACCCGATCTCGAAGCGCTAGAAAGCTCTGATCTAGAAGAACTCTCCGATGATGATCTTGATGTATCCGGTGGCTGTGGAATGCGTCGATCGCGCCATGGCCGCTTTGGCAAAAAACGAGGTTCTCACGCCAGTTTCCAAAAACATAGCCGCAGTATTTCCGGTCAAACCATCACCAAACCCGATGGCACGATCATTACTTCATTCTCAATCCAAGAAGAAACCATTTCAAGCGAAGCTAGCGAATTTAGTGACCTGTAATTATTTTCAGAATCCCCCAACCCCCCATGACTACAGATCTTCTTCTTCAATGCCTCAGCCCTCAAGATTTCACTTGGCTAACCACTAATGGAAAATCCCTCACAATCCAGAAAGGTCAAGCCTTAAAGGCAACTAAACCCGACGATCGGCAATGTCATATTGTCCTAGCCGGAAAGCTTTCAATTTTACCTTATGCCCTAGAGCATAGCGCCCGATCGACCCTCGCCCAATCCCTCACTCAAGTTTCCGCAGGTCATCTCATCGGAAGCCTTTCACCACAAATCCCAGAATCAAACACCATTCAAGCCCTAGAAACAACGCAATTATTCAGCCTTCGATGGGAGGTGCTGCACTCAAAACTCAAAACCGACATTCAGTTTGCAGCCCATTTCTATCAAGCTGCCGCCTTACTGCTAGCTCAACGTCTACAGTCGATCGCAACCCATATTCAAGCTCCCGCCCAACGAGAATCCGTCACTGTTTTTTCAGGTTTGAATGATAGCGACTTAGCTTGGTTAATGACCGTTGGGCAGATTGAATCAATTACGCAAGATCAAGTTTTTAGTCATCCTGGAAAACCCGCCGATCGGCTTTCAATCATCTTAGATGGCGCGTTTGTGATGCATCATGTGAATGACGATCGATCGCCTCTAGTTCAAACTTTAAGCACCACTGAAGCAATCGCAAAAAATACCATTGGATGTGAACTTGCACGACTATCAAAGGGCGATTGGATTGGCGATCGGATCTTTGTGAATGCAGCACCGACAAATACCTTAATCACTGCAATTCGCGACACACAATTGCTTTCCATTCCAAAATGGCGAATCACTGCAAAATTAATTCACGATGTGGAATTTGCAAGTCGGTTTTATCAGGTGATTTGGACATTGTTGAAGCGTCAATATGATTTGATTTTGCAGCAATTTCGACAGGATGAAACTGATGAAGACGAGGATATAACTGACGCTCAGCTTTTAGATCAAGTCCCTCTAGCAGAAGCTAATTTTGAGTGGATGCTGAACCAAATTCAAACTCAATTAGGCACCGGGAGAACCATTCAATGGCAATCATGAAGGGCAAAAGCCATATTTTTCGCGATCGGGCAATCGAACAAGCTAACTCTCCAGAACAACTCGATCGATTGGTTCGCGTGGCCGGACCTCGCCGCTGGCTATCACTCACCGCATTTGGACTATTGATGGCTTCAGGAACTGCATGGAGCTGTATGGCCGATATCCCTACGACGCTCACGGGCAAAGGCGTATTGGTTTATCCCAATAAAGTCGTCACAGCCCAGGCCAATACCGTCGGACAAATTTTAGACCTAAAAGTCAAATCTGGCGATGCGGTTAAAAAAGGCCAAGTCATTGCCACCATTGACCAATCTGAACTGAAGCAACAACTCCAACTCGCCCAAACCAAACTCGAAGATCTTCAGCGTCAAGACCGAGATGCCAGCTTTATCCGATCGCAGCGCGAACAATATGAACAGCTTACCAATACTCAACAGCGACAAAGCCTACAGCAAAACATTGACACGTTGCGATCGACCTCCCCCGCCCTGCAAACCACAGGCATTGCGTCCCTAGAACGAGAACGCGCATCCTTAAGGCAAAAGCTACAGACTCTGCAAAACTCCCTGCCCACTTACCGTCTACGCTGGGAAAAGCGTCAGGAAATCTTTGAAAAAGAGCGGGCAATTACCCAAGATGTCGCCATGCAGGCAAAAACTGAATACGAAGGTATTCAAGCTCAAATCAATGAGATCGAAGTACAACTCAAACAATTAGATGCGAAAGAGGTAGAAACCACGACTCAAGCCACTAATAGTTTAGATAAAATCACTTCGCTGGAAGTCCAGCTTAAAGCATTAGATTCTGAAAAAGTGGGTAAAGTCGAAAATGATTTTAGCGCAATGACAGGCCGACAAAAAGAAATCCAAGAAATCCAGCGGACGATCGCTCAATTAACCACTCAAGTTCAAAAGAGTAGCGAAGTCATCAGCACCTACGATGGCGTGTTTCTAGAAGTCGTCGTCAAGCCGGGACAGCGGATAGAAGCTAACTCCAGCCTGGGGAGCATCTCTGTTAGAACCGCATCGGACCAGCTTCAAAGCATTGTTTTCCTAGATCAAGAATCCGGGAAAAAAGTCGAAGCTGCACTCCAAAGAAATCAAGCCCAAGGCAAACCAAAACTCCCCGTCAAAATCACCCCCACCACGGTCAAACGGGAAGAATATGGCGGCATTAAGGGAATGGTCGATCGCATTTCTCCAGTATCCGTTACTCAAGCCGGGGCCGCGAGTTTAGTCGGACATCCTGATTTGCTTAAAGGCATTCTCTCAGACCAAACCTCACAGGTCGTCGTCTTTACCTCACTAGAATGCAAAGCTCCCAATCCCACGGGTGCCGATTGTCAACAATATCAATGGGCCGGGTCAGAGGGCACAGGTCAGCAACCCACAGCAGGCACCACGACCACTGTAAAAATTACCGTTGAAGAACGCAAACCCATTACCTATATCTTGCCCTTCTTGAAAAATCTCATCGGGATTCCCACATGACTTCTAGCCTTCCCATTCATTCAAATTTGTTTGGACCGATCGTTCAGTTTTACGAGAAATATCAGCAGGCTTTAACCAAACGTTTTCGCTGTCGTCGCCGAACGCCCACCATTCTGCAAATGGAAGCGGTAGAGTGCGGTGCAGCCTCTCTTGCCATGATTTTGGCATATCACAAGCGACGTGTTCCATTGGCCGAGTTACGAGTCTCCTGTGGCATTTCGCGGGATGGCAGTAAAGCCTCTAATTTGTTAACTGCCGCTCGTAATTACGGATTGCAAGCCAAAGGATTTAAAGCTGAAATCTCGGCATTATCAAGATTGTCTTTCCCCTGCATTATCTATTGGAATTTCAACCATTTCCTAGTGCTCGAAGGCTTCTACGGAAAAAAGGTATTTCTCAACGATCCCGAAACAGGCCCGAGAACGGTTTCTATTGATGAATTCAGTGAAAGCTTTACAGGCGTTGTTCTCACCTTTTCTAAGGGCGATACCTTTCAAGCAGGTGGCTCAAAACCCAATATTTTTCGGGGTTTGTGGCAGCGATTGCGCCGATCGACCAGTGCATTGATTTTTGGTCTTATAGTGGGATTATTGCTGGTGGTAACTGGATTAGTGATGTCCAGTTTTTCCCAGATCTTCATTGACCAAATCTTAATTCAGCAACAAACTGAATGGCTGTCCTCGTTGATTATGGCGATGTTTTTTGTTGCGGGAGTGACGGGACTTTTAACAAGGCTCCAATTGCAGAATCTCCGGCGCATGAAGGTCAAACTTTCCATGGTCATGTCTGGGCAATTCATTCAGCATCTTCTACATTTACCGATCGGCTTTTATGCCCAGCGCTTTTCGGGTGAAATCAGCGGACGGATTCAACTGAACGATCGGCTAGCGGATTTGATTTCAGGACAGATTGCGAGTACTTTAATTGCACTGGTTATGGTGCTGTGTTACGGCGTAGCCATGTGGTGCTATGACCCCGAACTCACTAAAATTGCGATCGGTTTTGTATTAATTAACGTGATTATTTTGCAATGGGTGGGGCGATTGCGATCGGATAACAATACTCGCGTCATGCAAGAACAGGGGAAAGTAAGCGGGACCGCGATCGCTGGATTACAAAGTATTGAAACGCTAAAAGCATCGGGATTAGAATCAGATTTTTTCACTCGGTGGGCTGGGTATTATGCCAAATCTCTTAATTCTCAACAAGAAATTGATAGCCTCAACCAATGGCTCGGCGCACTGCCGTCTCTTCTGTCTGGGCTGAGTTCTGTATGTCTATTGGTCTTTGGAGGAGCGCGGGTGATGGATGGCGCGATTACCATTGGGAAACTGATTGCGTTCCAATCCCTAACGCAGCAGTTCATGCAACCGATTCATCAACTCATGCAAGTCAGCCAAGATCTTAAAGAACTGGAAGGGACGATGGCTCGGCTAGATGATATTCTGGAAAATCCGATCGACCCAGGTTTGATCCCAGAACCAGATACGGGAATTGATCATCCCAAATTGCAAGGATATTTAGAGCTTAAGAATATTACCTTTGGCTATAACCGCGCCACTGCTCCGTTAATTGAAAATTTCAATCTATCCCTTCAACCAGGGCAGCGCGTTGCTTTAGTTGGCGGCAGTGGTTCAGGTAAATCCACGATCGGTAATCTAGTCAGCGGTCTCTATCAACCTTGGTCCGGCGAGATTTGCTTTGACCAAAAGCCTCGTCACCAAATTCCCCGATCGGTCATTGTGAATTCTGTGGCAATGATTCAACAAGATGTGCTACTAATTTCTGGCTCAGTGCGCGACAATCTGACGCTGTGGGATACCAGTGTGACGGATGACCAGCTTAGTCGAGCTTGTCAAGATGCCGCAATTCAAGATGTCATTTTATCAATGCCGGGTGGCTATCAAGCCGATCTCCTAGAAGGCGCGAGCAATCTAAGTGGTGGACAGCGGCAACGATTAGAAATTGCCCGTGCATTTGTTAATAATCCAGCTATTTTGATTTTGGATGAAGCAACCAGTGCATTAGATGCCGAAACAGAACAAATCATTGATCAAAATCTTCGATTAAGAGGCTGTACTTGTCTAGTTGTTGCCCATCGACTCAGTACCATTCGAGATTGCGATGAAATCATTGTGCTCGATCGCGGGAAAGTCGTTCAAAGAGGTACCCATGACGAATTGCGGGCCGTTGAAGGACATTATTTAGATTTAATTCGTAGCGAAGGCGATGCCTTGGAGGCTATTTAAATGACTGCTGTAATTACTCCGGTTCAACCCACTTCAACCAAACATTCTATTTATCGAATCGAACCTAAATATTTAAATAGCAATGCCTCAATTTTATTAGAGGATTCGACAATAGTTTGGCAGGTCCGATCGGGAACGATCGCGGTCTTTATCATTCCTATTGTGAATGGGATTCCCAGAGGTCGCAGGCAATATCTCTTTACTGTTAGAGCGGGTGAGATGATGTTTTCAAGTTCACCGATAGTGAGCTATCAACTGTTAGCAGTCGCTTTAGAAGACACCATTTTAAATCCTATTTTTAGCAGTCGATTTTGCGAAGAAATGGCAAAATCTCCATTCAGGGCGATCGAAAAAATAGAAGCTTGGGTCAATCATTTAGGACTAGCATTGTCTAAGTTTCGACCGATCGTTGCACCGACAAAGATTATGGGTTGCGGTATTCTCGACCTGGGTGAAGTCTTTCAACCAATGCAAGGTCAACTCAGTTGGGCAAGGGTGTTGCAGGGCCAGGTTAGCTTTGTGGGATTAAAAGATCTGTGCATTTCCAGCGGTCCGGGCTATCTTCCTTTAAGCTCTCATCTTTGGCTCCAAGCTCAAACCATTGTTGAACTTGACCTCACGCCTCAATGTGAAATCAATGATCCCAATGAATTTCTAACGGGATTACAAACGCTGCAAGCTTCAATTTTACAAGCGCTTGAAGTTTTAGAAGATCAAAAAAATCAGCAAGAAATCGATCGCATTCAGGAACAAAAAACGCTGAATGAAAAGTCAATGACCCAAACCCTCGATCGGTTATCTTCTCTCTTCCAAAAAGCTCAACCCAAACAGCGCCATAGCTCTCTTCTCACTCAAAAGAAGCCCCAAACCCATGATATTGCCTTGGTTCAAGCAGCACAGGCCGTTGGACAACGGTTAAATCTTCAAATCACGCCTCCGGCACCTTCAGAGGATTTGCGACGGGTGGCTGACTTGACGGATGCAATTGCACGGGCATCCCAGATTCGGACTCGGCGCGTGGTCTTGCAGGCAAACTGGTGGACGGCTGATTGTGGCACGCTTCTGGCCTATATGCAAGATGACGATCGGCCTGTTGCCTTGCTTCCTAACTCAGAGCATTCCTACGAAATCTTTGATCCATTGAATCAAACCTGCTATCCCTGTAATCAAACTATTGCTGCACAATTAGCCCCGATCGCCTATACTTTTTACCGTCCATTTCCCAGTTTAATTACGCCAATGGCATTGCTAAAGTTTGCCACTTGGGGACATCAAAAGGAAGTCATTACTTTGATCTTGACGGGAGTTGCGGCGACGTTAGTGGGAATGGTGACGCCCTATGCAACTGGGTTGATTATTGATGAAGCGATTCATAGTCACGATCGATCGTTGCTTTGGCAAATGGGCTATGGATTAGTAGCTGCAACTTTGGGTGCGACGCTTTTTCAGCTTACCCAGGGATTTGCGATTTCGCGGTTAGAAAGCTTTGCGGATTCTGCGACTCAATCTGCCGTTTGGGATCGTTTACTTAAGCTTCCGGTTTCATTCTTTCGACAATATTCAGTCGGGGACCTCAGTTCACGGGTTTCTGCCATTGTCAAAATCCGCCAAAAGCTTAGCACTACTATTCTGAAAACGTTGTTTTCCAGTCTATTCTCATTGTTAAATCTCGGCTTGCTATTTTCCTATAGTGCTAATTTAGCTTTGATTGCGACGATCGTTGCATTGCTCAACATTGCTGTCACCTCGACCGTCGGCATCATGACCCTACGAAGAACTCGTCCTTTACTCAATGAACAAGGCAAGCTCTTTGGGATCATGGTTCAAATGATTAATGGCGTATCCAAATTTCGCTTGGCGGGCGCAGAAAATCGAGCGTTTGCCTATTGGGGAAATCAATACGCTCATCAACTTAAGCTTATGATGGCGACTCAAGGTATTGAGGATAATCTGGCTGTGATTAATAAGTTGCTTACAACCGTGACTCCAGCAGTCTTATTCATATTCGCAACCTTTATGCTTCAGCAATCTCAAGCGGATGGAAAAGCATTTACAACCGGGACATTTTTAGCCTTTAATAGCGCCTTTGGCACCTTTATTGGCGGTACGACCAGCTTAAGCAGGATTGCGATCGAAATCCTAGAAACCTTACCCATCTGGGAACGCACTCAGCCGATTTTACAAACCATTCCCGAAGTGGATTTAGATAAGTCTGACCCAGGCCGCCTAACGGGAAAACTGTCGGTCGATCGCGTAATGTTTCGGTATCGATCGGATGGAAACTTAATTTTAAACGACGTTAGCATTCATGCAGAACCCGGTGACTTTATTGCCTTAGTCGGCCCATCAGGAAGCGGAAAATCGACACTTTTACGATTGCTTTTAGGCTTTGATGTACCTGAGTCTGGGGGCGTTTACTATGATGGACAGGAATTATCAGGACTCGATATTCCCGCCGTGCGTCGGCAATTGGGTGTGGTGTTG
>JANMIS010000268.1:0-1962 GCA_031375925.1 Synechococcales cyanobacterium OTE_70_concoct_197_sub | reverse complement strand
CATTGCTAGGCTCCCTGTCCCAGGTGGTCGGTGAGTTAGTAGAAGAAAATCAGGGCAATGCTATTGGATTAGTGGAGGTGTTGCGGCTTTTAGAACGGCTGCATCGAGGCATTACAGAAGGGGCTTTTCAAGAAGCTCTGCC
The DNA here is from genome assembly GCA_031375925.1 of Synechococcales cyanobacterium OTE_70_concoct_197_sub. Taxonomy (GTDB): domain Bacteria; phylum Cyanobacteriota; class Cyanobacteriia; order Leptolyngbyales; family Leptolyngbyaceae; genus JAAFJU01. Next base: position 1,820 of record JANMIS010000268.1, on the reverse strand, counting down.
CAACAATCGCCAAGAACTGTACAAGCTGATGCGGATTATCGAAGAAGAAGGGGGTTGGCCACATATTCCTAAAATGAAGCTCCACATGCTCTATAGCCATTTGATTGAGCCTTGTGCAGAGAGCGATGGAGCGATTTCTGTTCCGGGAAGCTGAGCTAGCGATCGATTAAATGATCGCCCAACAAAAAGCTCTACATTCAGACACGCATTGAACTTGCGAGAATGTAGAGCTTTTTGGGTTTCAATCTGGATTCAGCCTCGACTCAGGGACTAGCTTTCGCGGCTAGCCGTCTGAATGTAAAGAATGATCAGAAAAATGGCAGGGACAAAAACAAATAGGATGGTGGCTAGAAAGCCTAAATCATTAACTTGCATAATGCTGAGTCCGCTTTAACTATTGATGACCGAACTGGAATTAAGTGTAAGCCTAGCATTTTGCTTGAGGCGTCTCGCTAGATATGAAGAATTGTTTCTTATGTTTCTCAAAGATTCAGTGAGGCTATTTCTTCTTGGCATTGGGCTTAGTGAGAACTCGAATGCGTCCATTGACCGTAGTTTGGCAAGCGAGGCGATAGCTATCAGGCTTATTTTTGAATCGTCTTTCTTCGACCTCGGTACGAGGGGAAAGATATTCTGCACCTTCTAAGATCTCAACGATGCAGGTTGCGCATTGACCATATCCACCACAGCTCATCATTTTCCCCATGAAGGTGTAGAGGTCGATCTGGTTTTCGATCGCTTTGGTTCGGAGGTTGGCTCCACTGGCAGCAACAATGTCTTTGCCTTCATTTTCGAAGTAGATGGAAGTGGGCTGAAAGCTGGGAGTTGCTGGGGGTTCGACAGGTGTAGGGATGGTGGACTCAGACATGAATGTCTCCTCAATGGATCTATCTAAAATAGTACGAATCTGTTCGCACATTGTAACTAATTGTTGCAGGTTATGGGCCGAAAGGCGCAATCACGGGTTTGGCCGATCGCCTCTGTCTTGCAAAGGATTCTCACACTCGTTACACTTTGTCACACATGACTGAACTTTCCACTGAAGTTCTCAATGGGGTGTCAGTCAGTCGGTTCAACCTGTTGAGCCGCTGTAGCGCCAGATTAAAAGTGTGGGGCGATCGATTTAGAACGCTTGCATCTGGTACATTATCAGTACCTAGCACTTTAATAAAAAGGCTCTAGAGAAGCAATTGCAGTCGTTATCTAAGAGGAGGAGCGTAGTCACATGGGACTACCTTGGTACCGTGTTCATACCGTCCTGATCAATGATCCGGGTCGGCTTATCGCGACTCACCTGATGCACACTGCTCTGGTTGCGGGCTGGGCGGGTTCGATGGCGCTTTACGAATTAGCGATCTTCGATCCTAGCGATCCAGTCTTGAACCCGATGTGGCGGCAAGGCATGTTCGTAATGCCCTTCATGGCTCGTTTGGGCGTGACAGGGTCTTGGAGCGGCTGGAGCATTACTGGTGAGTCTGGCGTTGATCCAGGTTTCTGGTCATTTGAAGGTGTCGCGCTGGCGCACATCGTTCTATCTGGCCTGCTGTTTCTGGCAGCCGTTTGGCACTGGGTTTATTGGGATTTGGAACTTTTCCGCGATCCACGTACGGGTGAGCCTGCGTTGGATTTGCCCAAGATGTTTGGAATTCATTTGTTCTTGTCGGGGCTTCTCTGCTTTGGCTACGGAGCTTTTCATCTGACGGGCCTCTGGGGTCCAGGGATGTGGGTTTCGGATGCCTATGGAATTACGGGAAGCGTCCAGCCTGTAGCACCGGAATGGGGACCCTCTGGGTTTAACCCATTTAATCCCGGTGGTGTTG
>JANMIS010000241.1:0-1575 GCA_031375925.1 Synechococcales cyanobacterium OTE_70_concoct_197_sub | reverse complement strand
GTTAGTCAGGGCAATGGTTCCGCAGCATGGGAGCTAGAAAAGGTCGCTGAGAAAGGGATACAAGAATTGGGCGATTGATCTGAATACTAGAGAATTCCACCAGAAAAGGCTGGAAGCCTGATTCTCTGGTTCAAGCCCTCGTAGACCTCAATAACGTCGAAATCCTACAGGCCTTTCTCTATAAGGGTTCTGGAATCCCACCACGCGGAACCAGTGCCTTAGTCAGCTATAAGGCAGTATTCTCGTAGAGATTGGAAGTTCGGGTGGAATTTGATCAAGGTCGAGTCATCTGTTTCAAGGCAACCGAAACGTAAGCACTAGACATAGCTTACAGGCTCAATTCCAAGGGCTGCCATCAAGTTCACCAAAGATATCTGACGTAATTGCGCTAACGTTGCTAAGGCTTCTAAGCGCTGAACCCCGATTTCCTCAATTTGTTGGCCGAGTTGAATTAAGCGTTCATGATCGTCATGGGTTAATGTTTCAGCTTCTCGCTTTTCCCGAAGGATTTCATAGTGCGATCGGAGATCCGCAGGAATAGATTGATTAATCTTTAAGAGTAGCTTTGATTCTTCTGGAGGGAGAACAGGGGATTTCCGTCGAGCACGCAGAGTCGCAATTTGATGCAATGCTTGGTCGAGATCTGACTCATCTAGCCCATTAGCAGCAGCAACTAATTCATCAACGCTCATGATTATGGACCCTAATCTTTAGAAAGCTCCACTCAAATTATAGCTGGATTGGGTCAGGCGATAATTACATGGTCAATCGGCTTGCTAGAAATTTCATGTCCGTGGGTCTGCCACGATCTTAAAAGACCCCATTGACCTTAAGATCAGAAACCTGACCCCATAACTTCAAAGTTGGTTCCCAAACTATCATGGCTACTCTGACCCCTAATTCAAGCTATAGCATTGCCATTCAAGTTCAAGTGCCGAACAACCTCGGAATGCTGAGCGCGATCGTCTCCGCCATCTCAGATCTCGGGGGAAGCATAGGAAATATCGAACTCCTCGAACAAAACCGAGACCAAACTAAACGCTGCTTCGACGTCGATGCCTCTAGCCGAGAACACGCCGTCGCCCTCATCGACGCGGTTAAAGCGCTTCCTGACGTGACTGTTATAAGTGCCAATGATCGTACCTTTGCGATGCATCAAGGCGGCAAAATCACCGTTAATAGCCGCTTTCCCCTCACCCAACAGTCCGATCTTGCCATGGCCTACACGCCCGGAGTGGGTCGCATTTGTAAAGCGATCGCCGCAGACCCAGCGCGCGTCTACGAATTAACCATCAAACAAAACATGGTCGCGATCGTCACCGATGGCAGCGCGGTATTGGGACTGGGGAACTTAGGTGCTGAAGCTTCTATGCCTGTGATGGAAGGCAAAGCGATGTTGTTTAAGGAGTTTGGCAATGTGGATGCATTTCCCATTTGTCTCGCGACTCAAGACACAGAAGAAATCATTGAAACCGTCAAACGCATCGCTCCTGTATTTGGTGGCGTTAATCTAGAAGACATCGCTGCGCCCCGCTGTTTTGAAATCGAAGCGCGATTGCAGCAGGAACTAAATAT
>JANMIS010000230.1:0-14029 GCA_031375925.1 Synechococcales cyanobacterium OTE_70_concoct_197_sub | reverse complement strand
CGTTGTCATGCCGATCGCCTCGCGATGATGCCCGTTGGAAGTGGCAGTAAGCTAGCTTGGGGTGCGCCTGTGAAGACAGCCTTGCCGTTAGTCCTGATTTCGATGGCGCGCCTCAATCAACTGGTTGACCATGCGGAAGGGGATCTAACAGTGACGGCGCAGGCAGGGATGAAATTTGCGGATTTGCAAAGCATGGTGCAGCGATCGGGTCAGTTTTGTGCGATTGACACGAGCTATGACGATCGCTCTACGATCGGTGGGCTGGTGGCAACGGGAGATTCCTCGGCACTGCGCCATCGCTATCACAGTGTGCGAGACATGGTTTTGGGCATTGAATTTATCCGATCGGATGGCGCACTCGTCAAAGCGGGCGGACGGGTTGTAAAGAATGTGGCGGGCTATGACTTGATGAAATTATTGACGGGTTCCTATGGCACGTTGGGCATTTTGACCCAAGTGACCCTGCGACTCTATCCCAATCAAGAAGCCTCCCAAACCCTATTGCTTTCAGGGGATTTAAATCAATTAAAAATTGCAATTCAAAGCATTCTAAATTCAGGACTAACGCCGACCGCCATGGATTTGATTTCTGCGGGGACGATCGAGGCTTTGGGTTTAGGTTCGGGTCTAAATCTAGGATTGCTAATTCAAATTCAAGGGTTAGCGGAAAGTGTTCAAGAACAATGCGATCGAATCATCCAATTAGGCAAAGATCTCATGCTGGTGACAGTGCCTCAAAGTGCCGATCGTGACTTATGGCGACAGTTAGGAATGCAGATGACCCAAGCAGGTTGGGGGCTATGCAAACTTGCGGTGCGATCGAATGAAACCGTTGCAATGTTGAATAAAATCCAAAAATATTTTCCAGGGACGATCGCTCGGTTTCATGTTCAAGGTGGATTGGGTCAATTGCGATTCAATCTCGATGCCCATTCGGATTTACTAACAATGCTAAAACAGGTTCGATCGGATTGCGAAAGTAAAGGCGGATATTTAACCCTGTTGAATGCAAGTTCAGAAATTAAACAAAACTTAGAACCTTGGGGATTTCGCGGTAATGCAGGAACGTGGATGCGATCGATTCGGCAACAGTTCGATCCGCTTAATCTTTTAAGTCCGGGACGCATGGAGGTTAAATAATGGACCGATCGCATCCTGATTTACAATCTAGTCATTCCTCAAATTCTTGCCAAATCCGGTGGATTGTTGGATTTGTTTTATTAGGCTGTCTGCTGCGTTTGGTGTGGGCAGATGATATGAAATGGAAAGCAGATGAGATTTGGATGTATGAAGTGGCACGGGATGTTGTCACGGGAAAGCAGCCTTGGCCCTGGTTAGGCATGGGAAATGGTGCAGGGTTCTTGAATCCTGGTTTGAGTGTATGGTGCTTTATTGCGATGGCTTGGGTGTCGCCCGACCCGATCGATATGGTGCGTTGGGTTCAGGTTTCCAATATTGCAGCGATCGGTCTATTCATTGTATTTATCCTGCGCTACATTCCCAAATCTGAGCAACTTGTATGGCTTTGGGGCATAGCAATTATGAGTGTGAATCCCCTAGCGATTCATTTTTCGCGGGCACTCTGGGCGCAGGATATCTTACCTTTCGTCGTTTTTTTTGTATTTGCAGGCCATTGGTTTCGCCATTTGCGTTGGGGCGCGTTTGTTTGGGGATTAGTCGGAACATTGATCGGCCAAATTCATATGACTGGCTTCTTTTGGCAAGCATCCTTGGTTTTAATGACACTCATATCCCCCCAGAATTGGGGGTTAGGGGGCCAGAAGGTTTCCAAGTTCACAACCAATTGGCGGTTTTGGTTTCTAGGAACAACGATCGGCCTTCTCCCCATGATTCCCTGGATTCGGCAAATTGGCGGGACGGCAGCGACGATCGCAAGGCCAAGCTGGGCCGAAATATTGACGCCTAATTTTCCATTGCATTGGTTACTATCATCCTGGGGTTTAAATTTAGAATATGATTTGGGGCCGGAATTTTGGCGATCGTTTTTAGCTGAGCCTCGATTGTTTGGTTACCCCACTTTTACGGCTGCTGTGGCGCTGTTGTTTTTAGCAGTGAGTGCAATTGCCGCCATGATTCGCTGGTACAGATCTCGCCGCAAAACCTATGACTTGACCTTAACTCCAAACTCGATCGAGCCTTACTTGTGGGCGGCTGGCGTGATTATGCCGATATTATTGCTTTTAGCCCGAGTCAGAGTTCCGGCACATTATTTGATTGTGTTGTATCCCTTTGTGCATATTTGGGTTGCAATATTAGAGCGAGGAAGAGTCCGATCGCTCGTTGCAATCTGTAGCGCGCAACTCTTTCTGAGTCTTTGTTTCTTGGTATTTATCCACATCCACAATGGCGGACCAGAAGCCTTCTATGGCACCGTCTATCGTCTACGAGTACCGAATTAAAGTGCTAAGCTAAAATCCTGATTTTAAGCCAAAGAAATAAAACTGTAATGCGGTCATGCCCGTGCCCACTAACGCGCCTGCACCTACTTGAAGTAGATCATGCTTTTGGGTCTGCACACGGCCTGCGGCCACGATCGCAACCAATCCCAAAACTGGAACCATGCTCCAACCGAGGTGATAAACCAATGCCATAGTCGCATTACCCAACGCCGTAGTATGCAAACTAATTTTCCAGCGTCTAGTAATGATCAGCACCAAAATCGAATTGGTCACATAGCACAACATCAAAGCTCGAACAACAGCAGGTGCATTCAACCCTGTGAGAAAAACGTATCCTAAGGCATAGCTTAGGACCGCAAAGGTCAATGGATTAATTCGATGTTCTCGTTCTATTAACTCCGTGGTATTGATAGCTCGTTTGTATTTGAGATAAATGATGTACAGAAAAATGAGTCCACTGGAAAAGACACAGGCAATAAGCCAATGAATTACTTTCTGCCCTTCCGTTTCTTGAATCGAAATCGGGATGATCGCAATCAGAATGGTGAATGCAAACAAGGGGCTGAGAAGCGGATTAAAGAGGCGAGTGATGAACGGGATCATTGCGATCGGGATAACACGAATCTTCGTAGGATAGCCCAGATTGGGTCTTTTGAACCGATATTTCGATCGTTTATATTATGGCTCGTTTGGCCCCATTTTAAGGGGATGTTATGTTGTTACTGCGATCGGTGCGACAGTACTTTCGTACCGCTTTCGAGATTTGCTTGCGATTGAGCGGTTTCATAAAGCAGTCCGCTGCACCGAGGGCGTACCCCATGCCTTTATTGTCCACCATTGTTAACATCAAGACTGGAATCTCTGACAAAATCGGATCGGACTTAAGCTGCATCAAGACTGACCAGCCATCCTGCTGTGGCATCATGACATCCAATGTGATGACATCGGGGGCAATCTCCTTGGCCAATTGAATGGCCTCTGTTGCATCATGTGCACTAATAATCTTAAATCCTTCCTGAGATAGAAAACGTTGCATCAATTCTTGAAAGGTAGGGTCATCGTCTACCACCAAAACTTTGCAGGGTTCTTCGCCTTCTGAAAGATTACTAGGTAAGGACGATCGATCGAATGTAATGAGTTCTGGCAGTTGCATTTCGCGAACTTTTGACGGGAGATACACCGTGAAGGTAGTGCCCTGATCGGGTTGGCTGGCAACACTAATAGAGCCACCCATCATTTCACAAAAGTAACGGGTAATCGCCAATCCAAGGCCTGTTCCACCATAGCGGCGCTGGGTTGTGGAATCTGCCTGGGAGAAAGCCTCGAATAGATTTTCCATTTGTTCCGGGTTCATTCCTGTACCCGTATCTGCAAGGCGAATGCAAAAATCTTGAGTCTGGGGTTCGCGTTCTAGGGTAAGAATAATCGTGCCCCGATCGGTAAATTTTGTGGCATTGCTCAATAGGTTAAAGAGGATTTGACGGACTTTGGTGAGATCGGCAAAGACGGTGGTGAGTGCGGGATCGCGATGGACGATGAGGTTATTGCCATGCTTATTGAGCAAAGGCTGAATGGTCATGACGACTTCATCAATCATTTCCTGCAAATCAAACTGCTCTAAATACAGTTCCATTTTTCCGGCTTCAATTTTGGAGAGATCTAAAATGTCGTTAATCAGTCCCAGTAAATGTTTTCCTGACGTGTTAATTCGGCTGAGATCCTGATGCCAGCTCAAATTAGCGGCTTCTAGGGCATCTTCCATCAGCATTTCGCTGTAGCCCAAAATGGCATTCATCGGTGTGCGTAATTCATGGCTCATATTCGCAAGAAATTGGCTCTTGGCACGACTTCCGGCCTCTGCTAGGTCCTTTGCTTCCTGAAGATCGTGAGAGGCCTTGAGGTGGCTGCGGCTTTGTTCCGCAACGGTATGAAGGAGTGTTTGGATGGTCTCGCTAAGCTGTACAACTTCCGGACAGACAGAGAGATTTGAAACGGTTGGTAAAACTTCGTTCCAGGGTTGACCATGGGTAATGGCTTGGGCGATCGTTTCGGTCTGTCGAATGATCTGCTGTAAATAAGTTTTGTTTGCACTATCCATTGATGAAAACCTGAGAAAATTAGGTTATGGGTTCTAAGAGCACTTCAATTTTGTTGAGAAGTCGAGCAAATTCAATGGGCTTGGTATCATATTCATCACAGCCTGCTGCGATGCAACGATCGCGATCGCCAGACATGGCATGGGCGGTGAGGGCAATAATGGGAATGTGCTTCGTTAGGGGCAACGCTTTAATCTGTCGGGTGGCTTCCCATCCATCGACAATCGGTAAACTCATGTCCATGAGAATTAAATCGGGTTGGGTCGATTGCGCCATTTTGATGCCTTCGGCTCCATCCACGGCGATCGTAATTTCAAACCCACGACGAATTAATCGCCGACAGAGCATATCACGATTAATTTCATTGTCTTCAACAAGGAGAACTTTAGGCATCGGAAAATGGGGGAATAAATTCGATCGTTTCATTCCGCTTAATGCCGCAAAATGCGGATTAAAATAGGAATAAAATGCCAAATTGGGTTAGCTAAGATAAATCCTACTGTACAAAGCTTTCCCGGATAAATGCAATTTGTCTCAGGGATTGTGCGCATTATTGAGATTTTGAACAGTGAGGGGGAGCTGAACGGTAAAAACTGAACCCTGACCGAGTTGACTCGTGACAAGAATACGACCGCCCATCATTTGACAGAACTGTTGACTGATGGCTAATCCTAAGCCTGTTCCGCCGTATTCTCTCGTGGTTGAGGCATCGGCTTGGGTGAAGTTTTGAAAAAGCTGCTGAAGGTGTTCGGGGGCGATTCCAATCCCAGAATCTTCTATTTTAAATTCAACGCCTATCGGGCTGGTGCTTTGGTCCCAAGCGGTTAGGGAAATGGTGAGTTTGATGGTGCCATGGTGGGTGAATTTGGTCGCGTTGCTCAGGAGATTAACGAGGACCTGTCGCACTTTGGTGACGTCGGCATACATACTGCTGACGTCAGCCGCACAATGGACTTCGAGATGATTACTATTTTTGTTCAGTAAGGGTTCGATCGTTGGCACCACTAATGTAAGGAGCGATCGGATTTCAAACTGTTCGAGATATAGATCCATTCGACCCGCTTCGATTTTTGAAAGGTCTAAAATATCGTTAATTAATCCCAATAGATGACGGCCTGCATTTTTGACTTTACTCAAGTCGGAGATCATGTCCTGACGGCCTTCTATTTCGGCATCTTCTTGAAGCAGTTCGCTGTAGCCGATAATGGCATTAAGCGGGGTTCGCAGTTCATGACTCATATTAGCGAGAAATTGGCTTTTCGATCGGCTACTAGCTTCCGCCTGCTCTTTGGCCTGTAGAAGTTCGATCGCGGTTTTTTGACGATGGAGAAACTGACCTAGATTCTGCCCTAAAGTCGAGAAAATAGCATTGCTGTCGTGACTGGCACAGAGCTTTGACTGGGAAAATAAAGCAATCACACCCAGACAAGAATCCCCCTGTAGAATTGGGATTGCGACAGCGCTCTGAAACTGAAATTGATGAGCTAGACCTGTGCGTCCCCAGAGATGGGAGCTTTGGTTTGGAAGGATAATCCATTGAATGGCTTGGTGCTGCCATGCCATCCCGATAAAGCCCACATTTTTTTGGATGTGTAGCTTTTGTTGATTTTGCTGCCATTGATCGATCGGGGTCATTTGTTCAATGGTTTGAATCAGTTTTGAATCTTGCCATTGATTGCTGCAATGCAGAGTCCATTCGAGTTCTGGGTTTGTGGGAGCCTCAAGTTGCCAGATTTCACCCAGTTGCCAACCTTGATTTTGGCAAAGAACTTGAAGGATATTAGAAAGGGCGGTGGGGATATCGATCGCTTCGGCAGCGATTTGGGTGGCTTGGTATTGTAGTTTGAGGCGTTGTTCTGCCTGGTGTCGCAGTTGCCAACTCCTTGCTAAAAACCCGTAAATTGCAACAATAATAAACAACACCAAACTCGTAAAAAGGATCGCATCTTGACGTTGCCTTTGGCGCTGGACAATCCGTTCTTGGAGAAGCCGATCGGCAATGGGAAGTAGCGATTCATAAAGCAAGAAAGTTTCTCTCAGGGCTGCATTTGCTTTCTCCCTGACTCGGTTGACCTCCAACTTTTTTGCAAGTTCTGAATCCGATATCACGTCTTCTAGTTTTGCCTCTGAGCCTGGTTTAGCTTGTATTTCAGAGAGACTTTCCCTAAAAGCCGTGAGTCGGTAATTGAGGTTTAGAAATTGGCTGTTGGGTAACTTTAATGTGGGGTTGAAGTTGGTGATTGTTGTACGATTTTGTGATAAAAGATTTTCTGTTTCTTGTAGGCCCAGTTTCAAGTATTGAAGTTGCGATGACAGTTCCGTGATAGACGATCGGCGATCGATATTCTGATTCAGCAGGTCGATGTGGAGGTCTCGGGCATGGCTGACTTTTTCGACGGTGGATGGTAGCAAACGGATGAGGATATCGGCCAGATAGTAAGTATCTAAACTGCTATCTAATAACAGCTCTGAGGTGTTGCCAATGTTGTCGATCTGGTTGCGAGTGTTGCGAATGACGCTGGTTTCTAGAGTGTAGAGTTCGGCTCTGGTGAGGTTTTTATTTTCTAAGGCTTGGAGAACGAGTTGCCAATCTTGCAACATTTTTTGATGCCGATCGGTGGTCATTAGAATTGAACCTAACTGATCATCTTGGATTTGCACCTGCTGAAATAGGCGTTGAATTTCCTGATGTTTCCAAAACAAATAGATTGGTTTGACTTTGGGAATTTGATGGCTTAAGTCCCGGTGCTCAAGGAGACTGTCGAGGAGCCGGATGAGCGGTTGATTATAAGCAAGTCCTTGACGTTCGCGAATGTTAACGTTGATTTTAGCGTCAATTTCAGACACCAACTGCCGAACTAAAATCCCAAGGGGCAATGTGAGCAGACCTAGCAGCGACAAGGTAATCAGAGGTCTGATACTGCGATTATCTCTCAGTAAGGTCAAGGTCGAAGTCAAGGTCGATCGGAGGCGTTGCAGTGAGCGCTTTTTCACTTGTCTTGGGAGAAACGAGTTGGGCATGATGGTGTCAACACAGTATCGAACCCAAAGTGAACTTAGATCCGGTATGGTCTTCGTTGCTTAGATATCCCTATTTTGACGAAAAAATGACGCAATAGGATTTATTTAATTGCCAATAAATTTTTAATTTTAGACAAAACGAGTCATTTGAATGCGATATCGGTCTTTTTTAGTGACCATGACTTCTCCGATTTCGACTCGCCCTTTCCCTCTAATAGCGATCAAGTCACCACTTTTGAGGGCATGGCTAGTGGAGCTGATTTCTCGCCAATTGACTCGCACATCGCCACTGTTAATTAAATCAACCATTTTGCTGCGGGACATGCCAAATCCAGCGGAGGCGATCGCATCGAGGCGCATTGAAGCTTCGGTGCTGGTGAGTTCTTTTTTCTTAGGTTCGCGAACTTTAAGTTCTTCTAAAGCGACTCTTCTCGTTTTGACGGGGACCGATCGCACTTGATTGAAGTTAAGTTCAAGGAAGTCAACCAGTTCGGGAACAACGATCGCCTGGGCACCGCGCTCTCCGAGGACTAGGACGTCGCCAACTTTATCTCGCACGAGTCCGTTGCCGAGGAGTGCGCCCAGAAAGTCTCGATGGGTGGCGGAGTCGAAAAGGAAGTTGCCGGAGATCTCAAGGGCGGTGAGTGCGACTTGGGATTCGTCTAATGGTATTTCCGCGCGGGCGATGGCAATGCGTTTGCGTTCGGCTTGGGGGTAGCCACCGAAGGTGAGCAGTTGAATGTCATTAAGGCGGGCAAAGACGCGCTCTGCCTCAGCCCACTCGGGCGGCGAGAGAAAGTCAGTACAGACGACTTCCCAGGTTTTGAGAGCTTGTTCGGCGCGATCGATCACTTGGGCGATCGTGTCTCGGTATTCGACGCCTTTAAGGAGTTCTTCGCGCGGTAGCATGAGATTTTGGCCTGAGGATAATTCGGAACGTACTTGAACATCTTATGATGTAGATCAGCTTTTAGACGCCCAAATTATCAAACGCGACATCGAACGCGGCATCTAGCACCTATGACAACGAACTATACCGTTAATTACACGACCAATTATTTGGTGGCCGCCATTGCCGATCGGATAAAGGCAGAGGAGGCTTTAATTTCGCTGCGACGTGAGGAGATTCCCGATCGATCGACGGCGATTATCGGGGCTGGGTTTCAATCGCTCGAAGGATATGGGTTACCAGATCCGATTCAAAAAACCTGGGATCGATTGCGTTGGACCGCAGTTTGGTTAACGCCGTTTGGTTTTTTGGGCGGGATGGGGTTCAATGTGGTGACGGGTCTCAATACCTTTCCTTGGGCCGGGGATGTGGGGAATGTGTTGATTGGAGGGTTGTTTGGGGCGATCGGTGGCGCAATGGGAAGTGTGTTTGCGAGTGATGGATTGACGGTGGTGCTAACGGGTAAACGCAGCATGACCTACCGCCAGCGACTGGACAAAGGGCAGTTTTTAGTGGTGGTAAAGGGAAGTGAAACGATGATTCGGCGCGCGACAAAGGCGTTGTTAAAGTATGAGACCTTAAGTTTGGAAAATTATCCGGAGTAGAGGATTTGGCGCGTGTTTGGGTAAGTCTGGGACACAGCCTGCCATGTCCCAACAAAACATAGCAAAATAGCACCCCCAAATTTTCGATCCGGCCTCAGATACGGTTTTCAGATGGTTTTCAGATACAGTTTATCAATTAGTCTCCCCATGTCTCACCTCCCATGCTGCAAGTCATTAACATTCCTGCTCAAAGTACACCTGCAACCTGTGCGATCGTAATTCTCCATGGCTGGGGCGGTACGGCGGAAGATGCCGCGCAATTCACCGGAATGTTGAAAATTCCGGGCGCTGTAAAACTCCTGCCAAGGGGACTATTCCAACATCCCTACAATCCGGATGCGCAAATGTGGTACGACATTCCAAATATTGAGCGGTTTGATTTTAAAGTTGATCTGAGCGGTCGGTCCGACTTACAGCGCAGTCGTCAGGTGCTGCGAGATTGGCTCACGACATTACCTGAGCAAACTGGGGTTCCATTGCAAAAAACAATCCTAGGGGGCTTTTCCCAAGGTGGGGCGATGACCATTGAACTAGGATTAGACTTTCCTCTTGCGGGCTTGATGTCGCTGAGTGGTTATGCCCACCGTCCGATCGCCGCCGTAACCAACGCGCCTAAGTTGTTGATGACCCACGGCATTGCTGATCAGGTAGTGCCGATCGCGGCGGCGCGGGCAACCAGAGATGCTTTGGTCAAAGCGGGGGTTGAGGTGGAGTCAGTGGAATTTTCAGGAATGGGGCATGAAATTTCTTGGGAGGTGATCGATCGAATGCAATCCTTTGCTTTGAAACAATTGGGTTTACCGCTACCATAGTGGGAAATGGCGTTTGATAGGATTGAACCTGAGAAATAGAGTCGATGTGGGATCGATACCGTCAGTAAATCTTAAATATTAGGGGCGATCGTCGATTGCCGAGGGTATGCGTAGTAAACTCAAAAGTGACATCTGCAAAGCACTTTTATAATGCAGTTCCCTTCAAATATAAGATCCAGTCGCCCCAGCCGACGATCGTTCAATCTTCAAGACACTTTCCCCTGCCCCATTTGTCGCAAGGGTCAGGTGCAAAACATGGTCATGATGGAAACGCTGTCCTGTAGTTTTTGTCGGCATATTTTTAGCGCAGAACTCAGTCAACAAATGCTGCAAGTAGAAGATCAGATTCCCAAATCAACTTGGACTTGGACGGGCGATCGGTGGGCTTCGGGCAACTTGGCGAATGTCGATTTAACACAACTCGTCTGGTTCACGAGTTTGTTTATGGTAGTGGTCCCGAGTAGTGTGATGGGTTTATCGGCCTACGTTTTTCCACCGATCGGGGGCCTGCAATGGAATTCATTTTCCACGGTTTGGAGTGGCCTCACCTTGGGTTCGCATCTACTGATTGCAACTTGGTTACTGGTTGAGCATTACCAACTCCCCGGTTATGTCGCCGCCAAGATCACCCTTCAGCGCCTGCTCGAACAATTAAAACCTCAGTAATTTTGCAAAACCCAATGTGGTCATTAGTGCCATCCCCCATTATTTAATATTCTACGATCGTTCATGATCAGACACTCCGGAAATACTGTGGATATGCAAATAACTGTTCTCCATTCGTGATTGGAATGTACGAATCGCCCGTTCTATGAGCAATCATCACAGACACCTTCACCTGAGCAATCCATCGCTTTGCCGAAGTCTCCGCCACCTTGAAGTTTGCCAACTCCTCCGATCGTCCAACCGCCCGCTTTCGCCATCCCTCCGGCAACCACCGAGTCTGTGCCTCAATCGTTTCCCCAAAATCCGCAAATGTCCCGATCGTCACCACTTTCCTAATTCGCTCATCCCGCGCCGCCGCCGAAATTGCCACCGTTCCCCCAGCCGACACGCCTAGGATTGCAAAGGTTTGATCGGCTTGTTTAGCATTCACAACATCGATCGCCGCTGAGATATCTTGCCATTCATTAAAGCCATAGGTAAAGTATTTCCCTTCGCTCATCCCATGACTTCGTAGATCTAATAAAACCACATTAAAACCCGCCCGCCAAATCGGTTCTGCAAACTCTAACAAATCAACCCGATTCCCACCCAAAGTATGCAATAAAATCACCGTTTGTCTCGCATCCGACTTCCCCACCCACCATCCCGCCAACTTCGTCCCATCCCGCCAACTTCGTCCCATCCCGACTTACAAAGGCCAACGTCTCCACCTTCGCATCAGCCCAAAGAACCGATCGCTCTTCCACCGGACGATTCGCATGATCGACTAATGCGTAGGGCAACCCGTTATCGAATGCCAAGCCCAATGAGAGGGGCAATACTAGAGCGATCGTAATCCATCGTTTTTTCATGGTTTCCACAGCTTCACTAGCAGAAATCGTAACTCAAAAGCATCACTATGAGCGCGACCCGATCGTCGATCGTTTTACATACCCACTAATTCGTAAATCGTCCCTCACGAAATCTAATCCCTCCACCATTCTCAATTCTTCTAAGTCGGCTTTCTGCCGATCAGTTATCATACAAGTACTCATTCTGTAAGGTCGTGGAAATGTCGATCGTTATTGATCTCAGTCCAGAGGTAGAAGCTCGTCTTCGGGATAAAGCATTGCAACGTGGTCAGGATATGAGCCTTATGGTAGCGGAACTCCTTCAAGTGGTTTTGACTTGGGAAGAGGAAGATTTAGCGGAATCGATCGCGGCGATTCAGGAAGGGTTGGATGATTTTGAAGCGGGGCAGTTTCAGTCGTTTGAGAATTTTGTGCGGACAGTAAAACCTGTCTCGGATCTCACTCAGCTTTCAGCAAATCTCTCAATGCTTTCTGTGCAAGAAATCTTGACAACGACACGAGGGAGTTGGGGGCAGAAGACTGTGGAGGAGATTGATCGGCAGTTAGAAGATCAGCGACGACTGGATTGGGGAGAATAGGGCGGTGATCAAGTATTTATTTGATAGTAATATTCTGATTTATCATCTCAATGGCAAATTGAATCAACGCGGAACAGATTTACTCGCTGAGGGTTTGTCTGGTGCAGGTGCTTATTCGATCATTTCCAAAATTGAACTGTTGGGATTTAATCAATCTGAATCAAACGATCGCCAAGCAAGACTTTTCCTATCGTCGCTTCAGGAGCTTGAACTCATGTCTGTAATCGCGGAACAAACAATTCAAATCAGAAAAACTCGTAAGCTAAAACTACCTGATGCGGCGATTGCTGCTACTGCGATCGTCAGCAATTTGGTTATTGTTACCCGGAATACTAGCGATTTTAATCAGATCACAGGACTGAATTATATCAATCCATTTGCTTGACTAATTGAGCGATCGTCCCTCACAAAATCTAACCCCTTCACCATTCTCAATTCTGATTTCTCAATTTCTTCGCCCGTTTCATCTCCTGTTTCACATTTAATTTGAGATTAATGGTTTTGGCACGATCGGTCACAACACCTCCTAGCCGAGCGATCGTAAACAAATGGTTACATCTCTAGGAAATTGCTCATCGGCATAAAACCTAACCATGAACTACTACTCATCTTGTTGCGCGATCGCCCGATCGATCTCATCTGAATAAGCATTCGCATAGCTCCAGGCATTTACGAGATCGTTTGCGGTCAATGTTGGATAGTTATCCAAGAGCTTGGCTTCACTAAGTCCGAGTCGGCGGTAACTCACTAAAAGCCAAACAGAAGTCCGCGTATCTCGAATACAAGCCTCACCGCCCATTACACCCGGCGTTTTATGAATTCCTTGCCAAGGTGCTTCCAAGCTGTGCGTTAGAAATTGAATCAGATTCGATCGTTCACTAGAACTGAGAGAAAGAAGTTGGTTTTGAAGTTCTTAAGTCGTCATTGGTTCTATCCTCCATTACTTATAGTTTACGATCATTCAAATTCTTGGACATCAGCAATAATATGTGCAGCCACCTTGACAGGAGTACATTTATCCCTCATCCTTTCATTTGCTCGTGAATTCATGCATCCCCAGAAATTTCTCTTTGCCGTAGTATTAGTCGAATTTCAGTTGCCGCCTCACCAATTCTTTTAAGTTTGGATGAAAGCTTTTTGTCTCCACGAGACTCATTAATTTGAAGACTAATTATCTTCCCATCATTTGTTGAAATAGTTAAGCGTTGACTAGAAACTTGCACTTGATTGGAGTCTTCTCTAATTAGCGACTTTTCTTGAACCTTTGTGAAGACAATGCTGTCATATAGATATTCACTATATTCTTCATCAATAGGTTTACCTCGAACAAAATTATAATAGCATTTGTAGTAATTTAAAAAGCCTGAACACAAGAAAAATACTGTGAATTCGTAGATTCCATATCTTTTTCGTTTGCCACTGTAATCATCTTCGCTTTTCGCATCATTAGTATAGCGTTGAAGAATTTCTTTGCGTCGTGGACTATCTTCATCTTCGTCATTAACTAATTGACCAGGCAATGTCCTTGATGTACATCCAATTAACGATCGAATTGGATCGATTTTCAGTGCTCCACGTTCACCAATATAGTCACTCCCAATCAAGTGTAGCTTTTTCTTTGCCTTTTCGATTTGTCCTTCGATTTCTTGTTCGAGCCAATTTTCAGTCAATTGATCTAGATACAACAATTCTTCTAGCAGAAATTCATAATTTTCGCTTTCGCTATACTTATCTTTCTTGAACTCTATTAATCTTTCCTGCCTATTCTTTAGACTCATTACATCGTTGTCAATTGCTTGAATTCGATCATCTAATTCTTTTTCTTGAATCTTTTTCTGAGCCAGATGTCTTTCTTGGACTTCATTACGTTTTTCAAGCTCATTAATATGAGATTCCAATATCTTATTTTGCCGATAAACTTCCTTCTGAAAATTTTCTCTTTTTTCAGAAATAGATTGCTGATTCCTATTGTTCCTTCTTAAAATACTAAAGAACTTAAAGCCTGCATACAGAGCTATAAGTACCAAAGAC
>JANMIS010000227.1:0-1747 GCA_031375925.1 Synechococcales cyanobacterium OTE_70_concoct_197_sub | reverse complement strand
GCGTTGGATCAATAAACTCTTGGCCGAGTCGCCGGGCATGATTGCAGGCTTGCCGGACTCTCCCCCTTTGTACGCATCAGCACCGACATCGAGCCGCAATCCGCTCTGCCGTGCAGACTCATCCGCGCCGTGGCATAAGTTGCAGTGTTCGGAAAGAATCGGTTGTATCTGTCGGCGGAAATCGATTGCTGGCTCGGCTGCCACGAGCGCACTTCCCCCAAGGCAAACAATTGCCAATACGGAGGACTGCACCAAGGAAAACGGAAATTGCGACGGAACGTTCATTCTAGATAAGTTCATTCTAGATAACTCGGATCCTAAGGACCGTAGTTGGGTGGGGCGGGACTCGCTTGTAGCCCCGTTTCTACGGATGATGATTTGGGATACAACCAGTATAGTCTAGCTGGTGCAATGTTGATTGGCAGGTCGAAAATCGATCGACCAACGACATTCACGGCATTCACCAAACCACTTTTGCCATGGCGGGAGTAATCACAAGTTGGAAGTACCTAGAAATCCGCTTCGAATTGTTGTTGTCGGAGGAGTTGCCGGTGGGGCTTCGGCGGCGGCGCGAGCTCGACGTGTGAACGCATCCGCAGAAATCACGATGCTCGAACGCAACTCGGTGGTTTCGTTTGCAAACTGCGGCCTACCTTACCATGTCGGAGGGGAGATTGAGAAACGACAGAGTCTGATTGTGGCAAAACAGGAGCTGTTTTGGAATCGTTTCCGCATTGCAGTGAAGACCGATTGCGACGCGACTGCCATTGATCGCAAAACGAAGACTCTAGCCGTTGTTGAGCGTGATTCAGGTGAACGGCTCACCTTGCCGTACGACCGATTGATTTTGGCGACTGGTGCGGAGCCAAACGTTCCCGACTACTGTGTCCCCATGCCGAGCAACGCGTTCCATCTCTGGACTCTTGCGGATATGGACGGAATCATCTCGAGGCTTCAAACGAAAACGGTACGCAACGCGGTTGTGGTCGGAGGTGGTTTCGTTGGCCTTGAGGTTGTCGAACAACTTCATCGACTTGGTATTCACGTGACACTGGTCGAGCGAAATCCTCAGGTGCTAACGAGACTTGATCGCGTCTTTGCAAAGATGGTGGAGAACCATCTGGAATCGAAGTCGGTGGAACTGAAGCTTGGTAATCCGATCGAGTCGTTGCAGCTCGAAAACGGAAGCGCCGTCTCTGCCACACTTAAGGATGGAACTCGATTGAGCGTCGACTTGTTAGTCATTGGCGCAGGCGTTCGACCACGCACAACTCTTGCATCGCAATGCGGATTGTTATTGGGCAAAGATGGGGGAGTCGTCGTCAATGAGTTCATGCAAACAACGGACCCGTCTATTTATGCGGTAGGAGACATCGTTGAGTATACCAACGGTATCAATGGCAAGCCTGGCCTCAACCCATTGGCCGGACCTGCGAATCGCTCTGGTCGCATTGCGGGAACTCACGCTGCCACGGGGGCAAGTCAGCCTATGGGAATGGTGCTTGGAACCTCGATCGTACGTGTCTTTGATTTGACCGCAGCCTGCACTGGGCTGAATGAAAGGAACTTAACCTCGAATGGAATGGCGTTCAGGACAGCGATTGTCCAAGCAGCGCATCATGCGTCCTATTTTCCTGGTGCGCAGTAGATGCAATTAAAGATTTTGTATTCGCCTGCCGACGGCAAGTTGCTCGGGGCTCAAGCGGTCGGTGGCGACGGGGTCGATAAACGAATCGATGTATTGGCA
>JANMIS010000217.1:0-1269 GCA_031375925.1 Synechococcales cyanobacterium OTE_70_concoct_197_sub | reverse complement strand
CTCATGGGCACACGTTAGTGGTACGTAATCCAGCCTGGCTCGAGGCCACGGAATGGGGTTACGAATGGCCATACCTGTTTTGGCTTTCCCGCTTCGATCGGGTTGTTTTCTACATAACCGATGGCGTTCTCAATGGCTGTTTCACTATCCAGAAACAGTTTCCAGCATCTGCCGGCCCACATCGTTGGCAGTCGCTCGCCGGGTTTCAATTTCAGGTGCTGCATTGGGTGTCGTTTATGTTCCACAATTTTTCTTGTGGCTGCACCTTTGAGGAGCGTGGCAATTTGTTCGACGCTGTAGCTATGCCGCGCGATTACCAAGTGCGTGTGCTCGGGCATGATGGCACATGCCCAGATCGAGTATTTGCTCTTGTCGGTTGCTTCGGCGAATCCATCCGCCACCGATTGTATCTGTTGTGCATCAAGTGTAACCGAAGGATAAATGAGTGCCTTTTGTGCAACTTCGCGTTGTGATCGTTCGGTTGGAGTTAATTCTTCGAGGCTCTTGCCATCCATCGATCGTCGAGCTTTCCCGAACTGAACCAGTTCCCAGCGACCGACGAAATCGCACCAACTTCCTCGAGGGTCATTCGGGAGCCAGAATCCATACATGGTCAGAATGACATGGTAACCATGTACCATCGATGGGCCTCGCTGAAAAACTACGAACTTGTCGTTTGAACTCAACTCGTTTGACCGCGACTCGTAGAGGAGCGCGTCGCCCTTTCAGCCAACGCTTTGCTCGCTACCCAACCGTGGTTGCGCAGTGCAATCGCCGTCGCCGTTGGCTCAGCGTCAAACGACAAATCATACAAAACTATGCTTCAAACTTAAAGCTTCTTGTCAGCAGCTTGGCTGCACCGTGTCGAACGACATCGTCGGCTGGCAAGCCTGTCTCGGCCTCCGTTTTGGCTATCTCATATCGCACCTCAGCGTCGGACAAACCATGCGTATTGAGGGCTATGCAAACGACCTTGGTAGGTGCAAAGGTTCCGCCTGCATGTGCAACCGTTTCGTACATGTGGATCACGTCTCGCAGTGCTGGGATTCTCGCCCACTCTGTGAACCGAATATGTGTGCGATTTGATTTATGCACCAGTATCATATGGGTCGCCTGCGAGCCTCGCAGCAAAGGCAACGTTGCAGTCGATGCCGGATTCAAGAACGATCCCTGTCCTTCGACCCAAACGACGTCTTTTCCATCGGCACATGCGATGACCTCTTGCTGTACCGCTCCGCCGGCAAAATCGATTCGGACGGCATCCAACGG
>JANMIS010000208.1:0-13430 GCA_031375925.1 Synechococcales cyanobacterium OTE_70_concoct_197_sub | reverse complement strand
TCTGCGCCAGCCGCTCCAGACGAACTGATAAACGCTCGCACCGAAACGCTAATTCTGTCTCACTCCAGTTGTTCATAATCCCCCAACAGGTTGTAAACCACTGTCTTGATATAGAAACGACTAGTACTACGCGGCTGGAATCAATCCTTTATTGACATCCATCAAAAGAGCCTCGTATTGTTCTCTTCTTCGTGGTGTTCCGGGCACGGCGTGCCATAAACACAACCCGATACGCGATTTCCCCGTTTGACGCGGCGCATGAATCACAAAATAATTTTGTTGCTCAATCAACCGCTCCAGGTTCGGTAAGCGGGCCGTCGAGGACAACATATAGTGAATGTCAGGGCGACAGGGACCTGTGGTGTTAAACGATCGAGTCATGACAGAACACAAAAGACAATATTCCCAGTTTAACCGCAATCCACCTCCCTGAATTTATGTTGTATGGAATCCATTTGACATCTTTTCAAGACTTAAGACCTGAGCTGATAGAAGATGCCGAAGGCTTGATCTTCACAGATCCCTGTCTCAAAAGCTTCCAACCCATTTCCGTCCATTGAATCACCGTTGAAGGGGTTCCGATCGATGGGAGGTTTGATTCATCAGCCTGTAAGACGCTATCAGAAAGCGTATACAGTTCCGGGAACTGCGATCGAATTTCCTCAACAGTCAGCAGTGCAGGTTCCCCTGATCGGTTGACACTGGTGGTCGCAAGCGGTCCTGTATGGCGCAGTAGTTCACGGGCGAGATTGTGATTGGGAATGCGGACACCGATCGTGGAGTCTGCCGTGGAATTCATCTTGAGCAACTCTGGCCGATCGGACCTCGGCAACACTAATGTCAACGCACCGGGATAATAAAGATCCATCATCGATCGCCAGGCCCCCAGTGCCGCCTCATCTCTTAAATTCAAATAGGGCAACAGGTCTGAATAGTCTGCCGCCATCAAAATCAAAGGCTTTTCCGCACTGCGAGATTTGATTTGATAAATCCGATCAGCAAACTCCGGCAACGTCGCCAAAGCCGGAACAGTATCCGTGGGAAAACTGCCGATCGCGCCCGATCGAATTTGTGCAACCCAGTTATCAAACGTGACTTGAGGCATTATTTTAGACCTACTACGATCGTTCCTTTAGCAATGTCAGAACCAGAACTCGAATTCGCACTCACGGTAAACGATTTTAAATGAGAGACGATCGGTTGGGCCAGGATTTCGAGTAAGCGGAGTCCTGGAATTTTTTGCTCAATGGTTGGGCGTATAGCATTCCAGTCTGTGTAAAGATAGCCTTGATTTGGTATTGCAATATTATCCAGAGATTCGTTCCAGTTCGCATTGCTTTCCAAGGTCTTTTTAGAATGATTGGCTAGTTGACCCAGGGTTTCTAAAGACGTTGAAAACACCTCATAGTCGCCGATCGTCGTATGGGCTGCGATCGGATTTGCGGTAAGATTTGATGAGTCAGCCGCCGAAGTCAACTGCGTCCAAGCTTGGGCAGTTTGTGATGCTGAAAGCTTAATAGGACCAATGGTAAGACCCCGATCGCGAGCAATTCCATCAAGTTTGGTCAAACCTTGCTGAATTTGTGAGGTTTCTCGTTTTACCGCAAAGACCCATTCTAAGGGTTTCTTTGACTGCGGCGGGGCAATTGCCAAACCATATTCGCCTTTTACCCACTGAAAGACATCCTGAATTAGATCTAGTTGAGACTGCGCTGCTAGGGGCTGGAGCGCTTGGTTTTGCAGCCGTTCGAGCGATGGATAGCCTCTGATTGTGCGAGCGATCGTAGGCCACAGTTCATCCAGATTATTGCCCACTGCGATCGTCATACTGTCCGATGGCAGCACCTCCGCGAGATTGTGAAAGTTGTCCAGCACTGGATTCACTTCGTCCATATCATCTGATGATTCTATAGATTGGGAAATCTTAGAAGCCTTGGCAGAAGCCTCTAACTCGGTCTCCGGGACTAACGCCGTATCGAAAATCAATCCGGATGATGAAGCTTTTAATGCGATCGCCATCGCACAATAAGTCACGGGCGTTTGCTCTGGTAGCTGTGCGATCGATCGCAGCACCGAATCATCTCCCGTCAGCGCCGTGAACTCTGGAAGATCGATGTAAATAACGCCTAATCTCTGGGCATCGATCGCTTTCAATCCGTGCTGATACTGAGTATTAGACTTAAGATTTAGATTTGAAGCTTGAACATTATTAATGGCATTTTTCAACACCTTCGGACTATTTGCAAAGAGCAGATATTGATCGCCCACGATCGCACTCGCTAACGTAAAAGGCACGTCTGAAAACTGCGGAATCGCATTCTTCACGGGACCATAGGTAATCTCGCTGCCTTTGTAGATTTCTTTATTCTGCAACGTTTGCATGGAACTGCGCAACCGCCAGAACGATCGTAAAAAATCACGGGAGGCCATTGCATCTTTGGTTTTGAGGATTAGCAAATATCCCGGCTGACGACCATCTTGTAAAGTGCGATCGACATCCCTTGATGTCACCGCCAGCGTCATTTCATCACCTAACCAAGGCCGTACTTTGGTCTTGTAATCCAACTCGCCAAGTCCCAGCAGACTGTCCCGGAGATTTTCCAGTTCGGTTTGGGTTTTGGATGACGGGCCGAACTTTAGCGGCGAAGGCGAAATACTGAGGAGCCGATCGGGATTCACCGTTAGCGACAGACTCAGGGGCGCATTCTGAGGCAAAAACATCGCCATAGTGGGTTCTAAATTGTTGCTTAGCGCCTTGAACGGGTCATAGGTCACAAACCAGACCATCCCCACTAGCAATAGCACCAGAGGAATCGACAGTGCCGCGAGAAGAACTTTTGAAATCGATCGGCGTTCCATAGTGACAACCCAAACAAATCCGCTACTTAGACAATTTAGAAAATCTGAACCGCTGACATTATCTCACGCCGCTTAATTCAGAGCCAGCAAACTTCTTGTTCCGCAAAATTTGTTCCGCAAAATTTCGGTCGCCAAAACGGAGAAGTCCGTGTTCTAATGGTCAAAAAGCCTTGTCTACAATGCAAAAAGCTGATAGTCCACACCCTTCTGATGCCGAGTCTGATGTCTGGTTAGATGACTCTGACGACATTGGAGAGACGTTGGATGACACTCCTATCAAAGACCCAGAGGCAAGCCCCGAAACCGCCCCCAAAACCGCTAGTCAGTCTTCTTCTGACACCTCGCCACGATCGGGTCCCACGCAGATGAGCATTGAGCAATGGCTGGAAAGTCTTCGTCGTAGCGATCGGGCTTTTTATAACATGATGGCGATGGAAGTCTGGTCTATTGCTAAGAGCATGGATACGTTGATTCCGGGTTTTTGGAGTCGATTTATGGAAAACCGTCAATTAGCGGTGAAAAATTTTGTGCACGATCGGCGCAATCCACAGGCCGGACTCCGACTCGAAGATCTCGGTACCCCCGAGGAAAGGAAAGGGGATCCTTCACAAAACTAGATGGATCCGGATTTAGCGAATCTGCGATAATTGGAGGAGATTTCTGGAGGGTTGCATATGGCTCAGACTTATTCGTTACATCCGATGAATCCGCAGCAGCGGACCATCGACCAAATCCGTGATGCATTGCGGGGCGGAGCAGTGATGCTATACCCGACGGATACCGTGTATGCGATCGGCTGTGATTTAAATTCAAAAAGTGCCGTGGAGCGAGTGCGAAAGATTAAGCAAATGTCGAACGACAAGCCGCTGACCTTCATGTGTCCATCGCTGTCTGATATTGCCCAATATGCCAAGGTGGGGGATAGCGCCTATCGATTGATGCGGAAGTTGATTCCAGGAACCTATACTTTTGTGCTGCCGACGACGAAGCTAGTGCCAAAGTTGGTGATGCATCCGCAGCGCAAGACAACGGGGATCCGGGTGCCAGACCATCAGATTTCGATCGCATTGATGGAGGCATTGGGCAATCCAATTATCTCGACGAGTGCCTATGCATTGGCCTTAGAGGAGGAATTTGAATCGGCCCATGTGGCGGATTCGCGGTTTGAGCTATTTGATTGCTATGAGAATTTGGTAGACGTGATCATTGATAGTGATATGGAGCCTTCGGGGCAGATGTCCACTATTGTTGATTTAACAGGAGAGGTGCCAGAGGTAGTCCGGCGGGGCTTGGGTTGGGCTGAGGCTGAGGCCTTGCTGTGAGTCATTCTGAGGTACGGCATGAAAGCTTAACTTAGCAGCTAAAATACAAATTAACCTATCAAACAATAATTATCTATTGCTATGATTCCATCAAATGAAGTGTCAAAAATATCTTACCCATGGATACTCTCTCGCAATACTCTCAGATTCTGCGATTGAAAAGCTCAGGGACGATCGAACCTAAGAACTGTCCCGATGCCTACAATTATCTTGTAACTCAATATACAGAATTTTCTGAACTTGCAACAAATCAAGATCATCAGAATTTACAAATTCTTCTTAAACAAGAATTAGACCACTATTCAATGATTGCAGCACTCTGCTTAAGATGCTACATTTCTGGAATCATACTTTTTGTCTGCCAAAATATTGTTAGGCAATATAAACAGCGCTACGGAATTCAGCTTGTTGAAATTGCGAGCATTCTCTTGACCGATGATGGCACACTCAATCTGGATATTAAAAGAGTTGACGATAAACTCTCAATCCATACTCCAAACGTTCAACATAAACATCAGAACGATCGCTTTCAACCCTTAAGCTATAAAGTTCTTGAAAAATTTGACCCTCAACAATCAACCTTAAGTCATTGGACAACTCGTATCACCCGCCAAAGTCCCGAGCTTAGAGACTTCCTAAAAAAAGAATATAATATCTTATTAATTAGCCACTGGGCACTTCTCAACTCAACAACTCCAAAGGCACTGAAAGGAATTCTGACCCGATATTTCAACTTCTCCGAAACCCAACCCCAACCCCTAAACGAAGCACTCTCAGTCTTATCAGTGTACCGATCGGTCTACCTGAGCAGCTATCAAAATCGTCGAAAGGCACTCTGCCCTGATCCAACGCGCCAACAATATTGGCAAATGACTGAATTATTGACCGATGATTTTTTTAGATCGTGTCTTAAAAATCTTGACCTTCCCACAGACAATCCAAAGCTGGCGAATGACGTTATTTTAAATGCAAAAATTGACTATATTCAAGAAAGAGTTTTTCAAATTGCGATGATACTCCGTAATCATCGGTTAAAAATCTATCCAGCGATCGAAGTAGCTACTTCATCTCAATCCGATTCAGATGACTCAGAAGCATTTGCGCCCTTTTTAAAAAAGGCGATTCGCTCCATCATTCAAAATCGTCTAAACAATTCACACATTCCGCAGAAAAACCGAGATAATTTTCTAACAATTTTACATTTAACATATGTCGAAAACAAAACCCAAGAAGAAATCGCTAACACTTTAGGGCTGACGGATCAAA
Organism: Synechococcales cyanobacterium OTE_70_concoct_197_sub; assembly: GCA_031375925.1. Taxonomy (GTDB): domain Bacteria; phylum Cyanobacteriota; class Cyanobacteriia; order Leptolyngbyales; family Leptolyngbyaceae; genus JAAFJU01. The sequence goes on along the minus strand of JANMIS010000208.1, from coordinate 7,983 downwards.
CTAACGTCGCAAAACTTCTTAATATGACAAAGCTGACCAGCGGACTTGCCTGTCATATGTTAACCCACCTTAAAAATGATGTTCCTACGATCGCAGTGGCTTGTCAAAATCCTGATCAACTCCTAAAGGTTCAAACTTCCATAGCCGATTATGCTCAAAAAATCATGAGTGAAGATAAAAAATGGCGACATACCTCACCAAATCGGCGAGGCCAATCTAACCAGTTTAGACAATTTATCGTCGAAATCTTAGCCTCTGACTACCCTCAATCGAGAAGCCATTAACCATCTGAAGCGACTAATTGACCCACACACCCTCAATTTTGGATAAACTTTAACCCGATGAGTAACTTATCTGACCTCACCATTGACCCGATCGAATTTGACTTTCTTCCAGAGCTACCCAACTTGATCGATTTACCCGAGTCAGCGTTACAGGACGCTGAGAAATACAGGCAAAGCATCTCTAATCCCCAGAGTGGATGGCAATCCTATTTAGCATTACTCGCCCTTGCAGGTTTCTCAGCCTGGCTCACGGATTATTTAGATAATAGCGGACTGTCACTTTCCTTCAATACCGATCGCGCCAAGCTTTTACCCAATTCACTCGACCGACCCGCTGCCATTACCCAACTCAATCTCAATCAGTTTCGTCTCTGCATCATTCCAGCAAGTGGCAATCTTGATGACTTCATCTCCATTCCCCAAGCTGCGATCGATCGTCCTGCCCATGCTGCTCACTTCTATGTCACGGTCATGGTCAATTCAGAATCTGGTGTTGCGGCAGTCCAAAGTTTTTTACGCTATGACCAGATTCGGAGCTATTACCAGCAAAACCATCAGACCGCGATCGATGGCTACTATGAAATCCCAGATGCCCTTTTTGAAGCCAATCTTGACAAGCTACTTTTTCTTGCCACCGGACTGGACCTTGCTGCCATTCCATTACCCTCTCACATCCCTTCCTTTTCCCTCGATCGAGTCAGAGAACTCGTCATTCATCCCACCCTTAACGCTGCTCATTGGATTCAATGCCAAGTGAATCAACAACGAGAGAACCTCATTAATACTCTAACCGACACTCTCAATCCCCTCTTAAACTACTCAGACGATCGATTGTTAGAATTAGTTCCCGTATTTCGAGGAGTTAGAAATGCCAATATCGGGACTCCACAAACTCAGATTAATGACATCATTCAGCAGATGAAAGAACAAGGCTACTCAATCCCAATCGATGTTCGAGCGAGTTATCAAAATCTGGAATTTAATGGACAGATGATTCGACTAACGATCGCCAGTTGGTTTATTCCATCCACCATAACAGAAGTAGATGAGCCTGAATGGTCATTAATTGTAATTGGTGAACGATTCACACAATCAAATGACCCGATTCAAGTCAAAGTTCAATGTGATGAACGAGAGATTGCATCAATTCAACTCAAGCGCACTGAACAGCACTATGTCATGCAAGTTCTGGCAACCACTGATGAAACCTTTATTGTAAGTATCTTAGATCGACAGACCGAACAAGTTTTACCCCCGATCGTCTTTCAACCCGACTGATTTTTCGATCGTGTGTTCCTTATTGGTCTAATAAAATGATGTCAGAATTTCTACTTGAAGTCTGGACAGTGGAGCAGACTTGCTTATTTAAATTGAGTTCCTTGGAGGGACATTATTGGGAAGCTCATCTCCACTATCCAGAACGTTTATGCCATGCTTATCAAGATTGGTCCTCAGCTTATCAAAGATACTATCGGCAAAAGCGTGCTCGCCCTGGATTTACAGCCACAATTTCAGTGACTGAAAATCTTGAGACAGATCTAAATTCTGCCGAGCAAATTCTCATATCTGAATTTCATCATTGGGTCTGGGATGCAACTTTAACTGAGATCCGAAGAGTACTGACCGATGCGGCAAAAGAAGAAACGGCGCCATCTTCAAGTGTTAATCTTTTAGTCCATTGTAAAGAAGTAATCTCCCAAGAGAGTCGTTTGGCTCATTCATTCTCTCTTGCGAAACTTCCCTGGGAGCGATTAGGAGTTGAACTGAGAGATGTCAGTGATAAAAGACCGATTCATATTCTACGTACTGTCAACAAGTATCCTGTTCCGGCTACACCTATCAAGAAGAGACGAGCACGGATTTTAGCGATCTTAGGGGATGAAGAAGGGCTAGACTTTCAGAAAGAGCGAGATGCGATCGAAAAGAAGCTGAAGCCAATTGCTTACGTCCAGTTTGAGGGATGGAATATTACGCCACCTGTCCATGGATCTAATCTGAAAGAGCAACTTCGAGAGGCGATCGCCGATCCGCGAGGTTGGGATATTCTCTTCTTTGCAGGTCATAGCCATGAGAAGTTTGGGGGTGAGCTGATGTTAGCTCCCAACTACTCAGCACTGATCGATGAGTTTGAAGATGCATTGCGAGTGGCACAGCAAAATGGATTACGATTTGCATTATTTAATTCCTGTTTAGGGTGTGCGATCGCTGAAAAGCTCGTTCGGTACGGGTTAGATTATGTCGCTGTGATGCGAGAACCAATTAGTAATGCAGTGGCGCAGGAGTTTTTCAAGGAGTTTTCCCAGCACGTTGCTAACTTTGTTGATGTCAAAACAGCAACACTTCGTGCCTGCGAGTTTTTGCGTCACCTTGCGAAAGATAGATCCCAGTATCCATCTGCTTTTTTAGTGCCTTCGATTTATACCTATTGTGGGATCAAGCCTTTCGCGATCCCACAATCAAATTGGCGGATGATGCTATCGCAACTGAAGCCGACTCGTCAACAAGCTATCGTGCTTGTAGCTCTAATAATTATGAGTAGTCAATCGAGCATTCAATATCCTTTAATTGATCAACGACAATTTATTCAAGCAGTTTATCGAGATATCGGAAACCTCATTAAAATAAAGGCTCCAGATCAAAAAGTTCCGACACCTGAAATTCTTCTAGTCAAAATTGATAATGACTCTTTAAATGCAGCAAAAGTTCAATCTAGAGATCCGATCGATCGATCGTACATGGAGAAATTAGTCAGCCGTGCAATTAAGCTCAATACACCAACAATTGCGATCGACTATGCTTTAGCTTATTATCGTCCAGAACAAAAAGTGCTTAAAGAAACATTAGCAAGACCAACTGTTAGCCGTTTTGTCTTTGGAGCATCTGAAGAAACTGGTATACCAGATCAGGGTTTAATGAATCCTAGCGATCGAATTGACGGTGATATTGACCTAAATACAGGTCCTCGAACTAAAGGAAAGATAAGAGACCTAGTTTTTTTTGCAAGGACAATTGGTGATCTGTCTGAGCTTTCAATTTATCCATTTTCACATCAAGTTCTGTGTGTTTCTCAATATCGATTAAAAAATTGTAAAATTACAGATAGAAAAGCTTATTATAATCCAGTTACTTTTCTATCTCATTCCGTCGCAAGTCAGCAATGGTTAAATCCTTGGATTGATTACTCAATTCCAACGCAACAAGTCTATGATTCTGTTTCTGCCCAAGATTTTTTAAGTAAAAATCAAAAATCGTACAAAATTACAATGATTGTTGCAAGTTCAGAGGAGGATCAAGATCCTTTTCTAATTCCAACTGCAATGATTAATCATATATCTACAACTAATCCACCCAAATTAATTGCAGGTGGAGAGATTCACGCCTATCAGCTTTATAATTTATTACATCAGGGACTCATTATTCCTATTCCAGATGTCTGGGCGATCGGAATTGTCGGCATCTTCAGTAAACTTGCACTGACTTGGATCCAAATATTACCTAACGATAAGCGAATCTCTCATCGCGGCTGGGGTGCGATCTTAGTAATTGGACCCTTAGTGTCATATGTTGTGATTTTACAAATCTATATTACATTGGGAATTATGATTCCTATCGTATTTCCGACTCTGGTATATTTGAGTTATTGGTTGCCAATATGGTGGCAACAGAAATTCAAACGACTCTCCAGTCGAGCATTAGCAAAATACGCTTGATTTTCAGTTCGTCAGTCATCTACCCTTCGTTAACCTATGTCTTTTCCTAATTCTTCAGGTTCTAAACGATTAAACCGTATTGGATGCCTCAGCCTCAGCACATTAATTATTAGTTTGGCAGTCTCGACTGCACCTCCAGCCGATACAAAAGATTTGGGGCAGATTATTCAAGTTATTGGGCGTGTCTTCAAGCCAAAGCCTCCTCAACGATCTTCTGGAGGACCGACCAAAGGACCAGAAGCCATTATTTCACCAGGTGTCTGGGGTGCTTCTACAGAAACTGCTCAATTTCCTGAAGTTTGGAATATTCGTCCTGTGGTTTTGTATGAACGTCCTCAAAATGCACAGGAAGCACCATCTCAGATTCAACTGATAAACAATCGATCGAAAGCTGTCGTTCAGACGTTTGAAGTTGAGGGACAGGCGTATGCGAAGTTAGCAGTTACCAAAAATTTGGAACTTGGAGGGAGTTACACCATCCGTCAGATTAATGGGAAAACGAAGCAGATGATGAATAGCCCAGTTAGATTTCAGGTGATGGCGGAGGGGCCTACTCGTCAAGCACTCGCAGAGAAGCTGAAGGCATTGGACTGTGAGAAGGCAAGTGAAACGACCCGAGGGCAATGTATCGAAAACCGGATGGCACAGTTTGTGGAAGCGGGGTTATGGTCTGATGCGCTGCAAGAGGTGAGTGCTTTTCTGGAGACCGCATCTGACTGGGAACTGCTCAAATGTTCGATCCTTTCAAAATGGAAAGAGGCCGATCGCCAACCGATCGTCGTCCCGAAGCCCAAACCGAAACTGAACAAACTACGAGCGATTGCTGCACCACAATAAGAAAAAAGCCTCCAACACTGGGGGCTTTTTTTGGGCGATCGGTTAATTTTTAGGGTGAATGTGAATGGGAAATGAGAGGACCAAGAGATCGCCTTGTTCCGATCGGGTCGTTTTATCCAGATTGAAGACTGGTTTCCCTTCTTTTACAAGTAGTTGGATTTGTTTTTCAAGTATCGCGAGAGAATTTGGACTTTGAATGACTAAGATTTCACCCGTTTCTCCAGTTCCATATTTCTCCTCAATTTCTAATTCACCGGGTGTTGACCAATTCTCACGGTATTGAGGCAAAATGGTGCCACTGGGGGCGATGAAGATTAATAGAGTATTCCGGCGGGCTTTTGAATTCACGGTGCTGGAGTCGATCGGTTCGACCATGATTGTCTGACCGATTTTCACTGAGTGCTTAGATTGATTGGGAATGGCAACGATCGCATCGGGTTGATCTTTTAGATGAACTTTTACATTGGGAATGTTTGTTCGGTTGAGTTCGGCTGGCGTTAATGCCATTGCCCCAATGAGTTTGCGGATTAAGGTCCCGCTTAGAAACGGTCCAAGGCGCTTAATCGCGTTATCAATGGTTTCATCTGGCGATTCTAGGCTATTGGGAATGAGCTTGAGCTGGCTCGAAAATAGTCCATAGCCTCCGACTGAAGCGGTTCGATTTAGTCTCTGATAGGCGGGGGTCATCTTGCTTAAGATCAGATCAACGCCACCAAAACTACCATCTGCTTGTCGGGGAACACCTTGGATTCGAGAGGACCACTCATCGGGGATTTGTGCCTTTTGTTCTAGGGAGTCATCGAAGCCAATGCGAAGTTGGAAGTCATCGGGAATAATACGCCGGTCTTGCTGAACTAAAGTTCCGGGGACGGGCATCGGTTGCCCTTCAGGAACGGTGGCGATGGCGGTGAAGTCAGGTTCGAGTTTTTGGTCGAGGCGAACGATGGCTTTTGGGGTTTGGCGGTGAGTGGTGATGAGTCGGAATTCGGAGCCAGGGGCTAGGTTTAAAGTTTGGGCGGTGAGTCCACCGAGCCACAGAGTGACTTTGCGCGTCTCGGGTTCTGTCGCGATCACGATGCCTTGAAACGATAGCTTGGGAAAGCGTGCAGGGGTGAAGAAGATGGGTTGGTTTTTCAGTTTGTCTTGTTGGGTCTCTGGATAGGTGAATATGGGGGTCTGATAAAACTGAGTGAGTTCGGAACGGACGATTACTTCAATGGTGTTGAAGGATTGGTTGGCGTCGTTCCAAAGGGCTTCGGTGAAGAGTTTAGTGAAGGCTCCTGCATTATGGATTTTATTAAAAACGGTATCTCCAGCCTGTTGGAGTTCATTGGTGGCTGAGATGACAATTCCTTTGGGTCCCTTCTGTCCCTGAAGGGATTGAGAAAAACTGTTGGGATTAATCTTGAGCTGCTTGATCCAGCGTTGTTGGTAGTCTTGTTCTTCTTCATTTGGGTAATAGGATTGTCCGATCGCGGGACTGTCGGTGCGAATTCGGTAGTCTCCTCGGATACTTCCACCGGAGTAACAACAATCAAAAATAAATGTCACTCGATCGGTTTTGAATGCCGATCGTAGTAGAAAGAGTGTGGTGCCTGTGATGTAGTTTGTGATGATTTTTGTGTTGCCTTCGGGAGTTTTACTATGATCATAGGGAACGATTCCGGTGGTTGTAGCTGTTGGGCTTTGGGGATTTTTGAGTCGGCTACCGTGTCCGGAAAAATAGAAGACTACGGTGTCCTCGGGGTTGGCTTGGAGAAGGTGATTTTTGATTTTGTCTAGGATGGCGGTACGGGTGGCTTGTTCGTCTATGAGGGTACTGATGTCGTTTGGCTCAAATCCGTAGCGATGGATGAGTAGGGTTTTCATCAGGTCAACATCGTTGTGACAGCCTTGGAGCGAATGAACATCGGAGGGTTTGGATTGGCAACCTGTGAGGTAGTCATTAATGCCAATGAGTAATGCCAGTTTTCGAGGCGATTCCCCTTCTGGGAGGCTAGGCCAACGGATGGGAGTTGCACTGGATCGCGACGGGTGTAATGATTGGGCAAGGAGGGCAGCTCCGGTGGCTTGGAGGGTAGTTTGAAGAAGTTGGCGGCGTTTCATGGAAATTACGAATGATGAATTACGAATGGTGAATGGGGCGTTATCGGTTGTTGCCGATGAGGGTGAAGGATGCCCAATAGTAGGGATGGGTATAGTCAAATTCCTTGGAAGTGGGTGGCTCTGGATCTTTACACCCTCGCACCGATCGGGTGAGAGAGGCTTCGAGCTGAGCGCGGGGGGTGCGCAGGAGATGGAGTTGGGCGTTTTGCATGGCTTTGGGTTTGGATTGGGATTGGGCGAGGTTTTGGTAGAACTGCTGCATGAGCATGGCGGTGCTGGCGTCATCGACTTTCCACAGGGCAACGTTGACGGTTTTGACCCCTTTGCTCAGGAAGGCGTGACTGATTCCGGTGATTTCCATGCCTTTGATTTCTTGATCTTTAAATCCGGTGGCTTGGGTGCCTCGGATTTTGATGGTTTCTCGATCGCTCAGTCCCGTTTGGCAGGCGGAGAGGGTGAGCAGGTGAAGGTGTTGGAACAGTTGGGGGGATTGGTCGATTTCGGCGATCGACCACCGTTTTTTATCGCCCAGGAGGAGGTAGGAATACTCTGGGAAGTTGGGGCGGAAGATGAAGTGGGAGCCGATGTGTCCGACGTTATTATTCGGAAGGGCGGCGATGAGGTTGGCAAGGGTGAATTTAGTGTCGAGAAGTTGGGTGGTGGTGAAGGTGTTGGGATTGGTGGGGCTGCTGCCGATGGCGCGCATTTCTAGGGGGACGTTCCGAAGTCCGGGGAAGGTATCTTTGCCTTTTTCTTGGACGTAGGTTGGTACGTCGATCGTGGCGGGTTGTGACATTCCGGCGGCAAGGATGGTTGTTTGGGCGGGATTGAGTTGGGCTTGGGTGTCGGTGAGTTGGGCGGCGATGATACTGGAGATGGAATATTGCTCGATGAGGTATTGGCTTCCGGTGTGGAGGGCAGCGATCGGGATGTTGCGGAGGGTGCCGTCGAGGGCGAGGGTGAGGTGCTGGGTTTGGGTAGCTTTTAGGGCGGTTTGAAGATCGGTGGGAAAGAGTTGTTGGTAGAGTTGTTGGGTTTGGGTGTTT
>JANMIS010000187.1:0-1819 GCA_031375925.1 Synechococcales cyanobacterium OTE_70_concoct_197_sub | reverse complement strand
GCGGAAAATTACAATGAAAAGTCTCCGAATATGCCGGATGTGCAACGCGTGCTAGGTGATGCATTGCTGGCACAAGCGGATATTGCGACGCGAAGAGGTGGATTGGATGTGGCGATGCCGCTGTACCAACGAATTCTTCAGATCCGTGAAGCTGCCGCGAAGGAATTACCTAAGACCGACAGTGATTTAAAGGCGTTTGACGTTCGGCGAGCCGTTGTGCAAGTGCTCCAAAGGATAGGAGATGTCTATTACCATCGCACTGAGTGGGATACGGCACATGGTTTCTTTGATCGATCACTGAAACTCGCAAAAGCCAATGCAGAGGGATTTGCTAACAGCCCGATCGCTAAAAGAGATTTGAGTCTCGCTCTGCAGCGATTGGGTTTCAATGAGTCTCTGCGAAACCTAAAGGATGAAGCGACAGGGCATTTCCAACAAGCCGTCGAAATCAACCGGGCCCTTTTGGCTGCAGATCCCGAAAACAAAATCTATGCCGGTGATCTTGGCTACATCCTCGGGACGCTTTCAAAACTGTCCAGTGCGACGGGAGATCATGAAGCAGCTCAGCCACAGGAGAAAGAGTCCATTTTCAAACGTGAACGAGTGGCGGCCGCAGATCCCGAAGACACAGATGCCAAAATCAAAATGGCGATGAGTTGGACGGATTTGCATAACGTCTTTATGTCTGCTGGCAGGCTTCCAGAGGCAGAGGAAGCTCTAAATAGATTTCTTCAACTGAACGAGAAGATAGCGAATGAAAATCCGTCGGCATCCAAATTCTCAGTGATGTCTGCTATGTGGTTTGACAGCCTTTCACGCCTCCAGGTGCGACAAGGTAGGATTGCAGACGGTATTAAGTCGACTCAACGAGCGATCGAGTACTGGAAGCGTAGTCAAAAGGCAGCGGACGTGCGGCCAGAAATGTTTGAGCCAATGATTTCGATTCAGCAAACCGTGGTGGCGGGGCTCGAATTGGCTCTCCGCGGGGTATCGGACGAAGATTCCTCGGCGAGCGATGCCCAAGTTCTTTATATCGGACGAGGCGTTGCGATGTACGAGGCCGCACGAATCGGAGAGACGGAAAAGTCGATCGAGCTGGGACGAAAACTCACGATTGTGCCGTCGACAGATCCTACAGTCCGTCAGGCGATGGATCTCGTCGTTGCTAGAGCGTTTGCCCTATGCTATCGCAACCTTGCAAAAAAAACCGATATCGATTCAGTATCCAATGCCGAGCTTAAGGAGATGGTGCTCATGGATGCGATCAATCGATTGAAAGAAGTGGTGAGTGTCCCTGCGATAAAATCCAATCCCAGTGCAAAACGAGCTCTTCTTGAGGATTTGGACTTTCGGTCGATTCGAGGAGAAAAATCGTTCGTTGATCTCTATGACTGATCGCACTCGGGGCAAGCAAGAGTCAAACCTGCCATCCGCCTTTCCAATGTGCAGGCTTCATCGAGGACGATGACTCGATGCTTTATAATGCGCTCATCGGTGAGGAGAGCGTCGATAATTACATGATGCAATCGCCCGCGCACGCGATTTCTGATTGGTCTGTGCCGCACCTACGACAACTTCAAAAAATTGGCGATTAGCTGCAACCCATCGCGTTGGCTTTTTTCGGGATGGAATTGTGTGGCGAGCAGATTTCCGCGTCGGACCGCCGCGCAAAAAGGCTGACCATAGTCAGCTCGCAACCATATGACATCTTCATTATCGGGCCGCACGTAGTAACTGTGAACGAAGTAGACGTAAGGGTTACCCGTAATCGAGGCCAGCATTGGATCCTCAGGGCAGACACTTTCCACTTGATTCCAGC
>JANMIS010000178.1:0-1178 GCA_031375925.1 Synechococcales cyanobacterium OTE_70_concoct_197_sub | reverse complement strand
CCTCTGCATACGCACCCGCCGCTTGGTCAAAGTGACGGTAGAGCGATTGCAGAGGTTAACAAGAAAACGCTTGCAGCCAATCTCCCAACCATTTTGTGTCCGTCATCGCCCGAGGGGCGAACGTATGGTGACCGTGAGTCTGTTGGAGTCAGTCATTATGCAGGATGTCACAACGACTCCGAATCTCCGATCGACTCAGAAAACAACGGTGTTTTATTTTTGAATAGCCGGCTTCGATACAGCGAGATTCAAGACGGTTCCTCCCAAACAATACTTCTTGGTGAGATGTTTCCAGGCAAGGGAAACTTGGGTTGGGCGTCGGGGACTCGAGCAACTCTTCGAAACACGGGAACTTTCACTTCAGCCCCCAGTCTTTCTTTGGGGAAAAGCGAGCTTGTGAAAGAGCAGCCGCTAGGCTCGCTGTCAGTTGGTGGGTTTGGTAGTTACCATACCGGCGGAGCAAACTTTGCGCTCGCAGATGGCGCCGTTCGATTTCTATCGTACAGTATCGAAGAAGGCCTATTAAAACAACTTGGAAACCGAGCCGACGGAGAATTGTTGTTAGGCGAGTACTAGTGCATTGTTCCAACTTAGATTTCGCGTACGACGGACTTCTAGTCCGTCGGCTCAAGCTGAGATCGACGGACTGGAAGTCCGTCGTACAGGTTTTCCTCACCCCGAATTCTTAAATGGAACAAAGTACTTGCCAACTGAGGCGAAGGAGCTTCGCGATCTGCTAAGTCCGGATTCAAAAAAACAACCCGCCGCTCAAGCTACGAGCCCGGATTTTTTACGGAAGCGTTACGAATCAAGACACGTGGTCGCTAGAGAGTTGCTCGAAACGGACACGCATGCTCTCTCGCATGTATTCATCCAGCGGCTCCAGATTAGGGTCCTTCGATTTCATATTTGATTTTCCAATCACCAGGCGAGCAGAAACCGCAATTGTATCGCCCTTCGTTCCTGTAGCTTTAATTGAGACGGTTTCGGATTCCATTTTCAGGATTTCTGCAGTGATCTCCAGCGTCTGTTCGGGTTCCATGAAATCTGCAAACCTGACGTTCCTGGCCTCTTTAAGAACCAGAACTGCATTTTCAAATTCCTCGGTTGCGCGAATCAGCCAACAAGAAGCTTGAAACAAAGCTTCAAGCATAAGAACACCGGGCATGACTGGAAAA
>JANMIS010000177.1:0-1054 GCA_031375925.1 Synechococcales cyanobacterium OTE_70_concoct_197_sub | reverse complement strand
CTGCTGACCATGACCAAGGTCTTCGAAAGGAGCCCACGCGACTCGAGATCCTCAATCAACGCGGCCAAGGCTTGGTCAAGGGGCGGCATGTCGCGACGCATCGCACCAGCGATGCCGGCATGCATATCCCAGCCCCCGTACGTCACGGTCACGAATCGGACTCCAGATTCCACTAACCGACGCGCCATCAACAAACGCTGGCCGGCCGTATTGCGTCCGTATTTGTCACGAAGGCCGTTGTCTTCGGCATCGATATTGAATGCCTCGCGTGCCTTCTCACTACTAATGAGCGAATAGGCTCTCTCGTAAAACGTATCCATCGCCGCGATGTTGTCCGACTTTTGCTTATCGGCAAAGTACGCGTTCACGGCTTCCAAAGCCGATCTGCGGCGATCAAACCTCGCCGCATCCACGCCACCTCCCAGGTTTAGATCCTGGACCTTGAAGCCTTTGTTTGCGGGATCGGCACCCAAACTAAACGGACCAAACGAGGAACTCAAATAGCCCGTTCCTGCAAACTCGTTTGGCGAATTCGGCACGGCAACGTATGGTGGCAAATTGTTTCGAGGTCCATATTCATGGCTCACCACCGAACCAAAACTTGGGAACACCAACGCGGGCGATGGCTTATAACCTGTGAACATGTTGTGCGTACCGCGTTCATGCGCCGCTTCGCCGTGCGTCATGGCCCGAAGCACGGTCAACCGATCCGAAATGGCCGCTAACTTTGGCAGCGTCTCCGAAAAAACTTCACCGGTCTTTGTCTTAATCGTTCCTAGCTCACCGCGATATTCAAGTGGACTATAAGGCTTTGGATCAAACGATTCCTGGTGTGCCATTCCACCAGGCAAGAAGATGTGGATCACACTCTCCGCCTTGGCCTCCATGAAGTCATATTTCTTTTGGTCCGCCATCGCTTGACGCGATCGGAAAAGATCCCCCATTGAAAGCCCCAGTCCTCCGAGAGCTCCTACAGTCATAAAGCCACGGCGACCAAGTGGATTGCCAAGACATCTCATAGTGGTTCATCTCCAAGAATGGGGAATAGGTGAAT
>JANMIS010000153.1:0-2664 GCA_031375925.1 Synechococcales cyanobacterium OTE_70_concoct_197_sub | reverse complement strand
GCAGACGTTTGCGGCGAGCAACAAGCGGCCTTCTCGACTCGTGAAACTGCTGTCGCCCGTAGGGTGGCAATCTAAATCGGTAAAGTGATCCACCGAATCTTTAACTGCCCAGGTTTTGTGGACCTCCAAAGATGAAGCGGGATTAGTCACTTGGGGTCGAGGTAGGGCAGGGCAGGTGGGGGCTCTTTATTGATCGCCAAAAATCCACTCGAAACCCGATCAGGCGAAACCATCGAATCGAGACGAGAATGAATATCAATTGAACGAGTGCTTCCACCGCGTAAACGGACCATCCGGCGGAGGCTTGAACCGGGGTAGGGTAGGGGGGTGAGAAATCCAAGACATAGGATGCGTATCGGCGGCCGTCTAATTCAAGAACGTCACCTGAATCCAATGCATCCGAACCCGGAGACGCTAATGGAGCATCCCAATAGAGCTCACCGGTGAACCACCGAAGAAACATTAAGCAAGGAAACATTAAAATCAGGCCAGCAAGCCGAAAGGACCTCAATTTAAGGATCGTGATCGCCATCAACCAAAGTAGCGAGATAAGCGAGCCGCCAATAATTGCAGAGATGACAGGCTTGAGCTGCACCGGGAATAAATCGAGTTGAGACGTTCTAACGGAAGTTCGAGTGGGCTGCAAAGCTAGTGACTTGTAAGCGATTGCTACGCAGGCCGCAATTAGCATTAGCAGAAACAACTTGCTGATCGACAAGCGAGCCGGCGCAGGATTGGTTACCCCCCTAGCCTTCCCGCTTTCCGACCAAACTCCAACCGAACTTCCCCATTGCACATATCGAGCGACCGAAACGCCGACACACAAATAAAGTATCCAGTGAATTGCGTTGGAGATCAGCGTTTTTCCAACGAGATCCCATGGAAGCCCAGGCAGCATCATTGCATTCCAAGCTCCGTAGGACACTACTGCGACTAGAAAAACGGTCATGAGATCCGCAATACGAATTCGAGTTTTCCAGCCCAGCCAAATCACAATCATGGAAGCAGGATGGAAAAGCGTCATGGCGGCGAGCTGAGGCAAGTACTGAGGATTGAGTGGACTTTGCGTGCGAACAAGTCCACCTGTCACCCAGAGCACGCAGAGACTTGCGGCGATGCAAAGCGGTTTCGAAGGGAGAATTTCTAGCCTCTGGGTAAAGTCAAACGTTGGCAACCAACTTTTCGGTTTGGATGTGATTCAACAAAGATTAGCAATCCGGCAAGTCATGGGAAATACCGCGATCCTAATCGATGGGTGCGGATTAACGACTGGGCAGACGAATGGGGTTGGGCGAATTCTCGGGATCAGCAAACGCATTTGAATTGGCTGGGAAAGTTGACTTGGCTGGAACGGGCAAGGATGTGTGCAAGTTCGGCGAGCAAGAAGCGTTCGAAAGGGCAGGGCGGGGCTAAACCTTTTTCCGGACCTTGAGCCACATGTACGGGCGTCAGAATAATGGGACGCATCGGAGGCCTTTCAGATCCGCGGTCGATGCGATCGGCAATCTCAGCGGTAGGAAAAATCCGCTCAACTTCGGTTTTGGCAGAAAGGTGGCAGAAAGATGACGCGACAAATCAAGTTTTGCAGCCAAAGAAACAGAACCCATTGGGTAACTTTCTCGAGCCCCTTAATCGAGGCGTGCTCGGCACCCTGCTCGCGATCGACAGAAATTGATCGGCAAGAATTAACGTGCTCCTAGATACTCGAAATAGGCAACAAAATTGGGGCAAGAAAATCGTAGGCGGAACCGAGTCATTTTTCTGTATCAATGCATGATGAAATCAAATCGTCCCTTTGTCGCCTTTGCAGGTTTGTGTCTTGCAAAAGAGCCGCCCTCGTCGATTTGCGAGGAACAGGGCAAAACGCAGCCGCCAATGAAAAACCAGGGCGAAATCCAACAAGAACCGAACATAAGAAACATTATCGGACGTTGCGGAGCGGTGTTTTTGTCATGCCCTGCATGCGGTCTGACATGTGTTTTGATAAATCGCTGCTGTTAAATCGGGATTCGAGAAGGCTGGGAAATGGCAGGAGGGGTAATTAGGGACGGATCATTCTGTCACTGTCGAACGAGCGTCGTAAAAGCATTGCCAGTGGAAATGTTTCTAGGATTCGCAATCGTAAAGCGGGCTTCATCCTCCCCGTCATCGCCAATATTTAACCTGCTCTCATGCCTTCCCGTTCCGGAGAATAAATGGTGGCGTGAGAATGGCTGGCGGTGAGCCCGAGTCATTATCGAGTCATTATTCGGCCTCAAAGGACTCCGAAAGAGTGTTTCGACTAACCGTTGCGGTAGGCAATCTCCGCATCACCCCGTGATCGCTAAAATTTATCCGGATCATTATTAGGCGGGCAATGCACAAGATTGGGGTATTCGATGCTGCTAGACAATGCTTCTTTTGGGCGGAAAATGGGGACGGAAAGTTAGATTCCGTAACCGCAACGCAGTCGGGAATCCTCCCGCTATCGCTAAGATCTAGCTAAGCCATTTTTGCCCTCATTTTCCAAATCAACGAACCACCCCGAAGCTTTGCCTCACAACCATGCGAACAAAACCAAGCTTGCCCCCCTGCCCCTCCCTTTTCTTCGTGCTCGCACTTGGTTTCATGCAGCTCAGCCTTGCCCTGAACGCACAAGCCCAATCGATCCAGGGCGAGATTCCG
>JANMIS010000142.1:0-2726 GCA_031375925.1 Synechococcales cyanobacterium OTE_70_concoct_197_sub | reverse complement strand
CATGATCACCCACTGGATCAAAGGCAGTCGCCCCATTAGCATCGACCAACGCAAACGCCTCTGGAAGATTCTCAGCAGAGAACTCCTCGCCGCCCAAAAAATCCGCTACTAAAAACAGCACAAAATTCGGACCTATGTTCGTACAGTGTCTTGCTTGATTCCAGATAACTATTGTTATCTGGAATAAGACACTTATGAGACAACTTATAATTTACCAGCCAGATTTTTGATAGTTGATCACTTGGTCTAGGCGAGGGAGGGCACTGGCGGCAATTTCTTGGACGTAAGGGTCCGCAGTTTCGTCTTTGCTGAGGGCTTGGAGGATGGGAATCGATCGTTCATCTGGAATTGAGCCTAGAGCATTGACGATCGCCACGGCCACTGCGACGTTATCGGTCTCGTTTAGGATTTCCACCATGGTTTCAAAAGCAGGTTTGCCCACTTGGCCGAGAGCCATGACAGAAGCGAGATGAACGACGGGGTTTTCGTCTTGGGTGCCACGCTTGAGGGAGACGATCGCATCGGGTGGGATTGCGCCTTCGTCGTAGTTGGTGGCGCATTGAGCCATGGCTTTCGCACAGCTTGCGCGGACGATCGGATCCGCATTGGTCGTAAGGCTTTCGGCGAGAACGAAGAGCGCATCAGGCCCGATGACACCGAGGACTTTGACGGCGGCGCGGCGATGAGTGACGTCATCAGCGTTAAGGATTTCCATGAGTCGAGGAATGGTGATTTCGTCGCGCTTTTCAGCGATTTCCAGGGCAGCCCGATCGCGCAAATTGGGATTCGGATGCTTCAGTTGCTCAAATAGCGCTTCTAAACTCATGGTTAAATTCCTGCTACCAATAATTTTAAAGTCAAGGCTTCAAAGTAAAGCCCCTTCGATCGTGCGATCGAAGGGGCTGACTGACAAGACTTTTAAGACCAAAAATTAACGGTTGGGAGGGGAGATCGTCACTGGAGCGATCTGAAAGTATGACTTTCAGATCAGAGCGCAGCTTTCATCAAATGACGGATCACGTTGTCTTTGATCATGACTTGGCGCATGACTTCGAGCAGGGCTTCCTGGGCTTGGTCTTGGCTCATGAATCGAATCTGATCTTGATAGATTTTCAGATTGAACTGCTGTTCCAAATTCAGGGTTAAAGGTAGGTCCATAGCTATATCTCCTCACAAAGAGCAAAACGTAGACATGTCAATCCTTGTTAACTGCAACGAGATCAATAACAGCCACCTAATCAGAAAAACCAAGGTTCTTTGATTGGAAGGGAGATCCTTGGAAACTTGAAATTTTCGAAACAATTAACGAATTGTAAACAAGCATAGCAAACTAATTGACAAGATGTCCAGTTCATAATAGTAACGATCGCTACGTTTTAACAAAAGTTCTCTAGCTTCTCATAAAAATCTTGTTTTTTTGTAGGGTAGCTGGGGCTGGGGGGAGGGCGGTAGGATGGAATTATGATGATGCTGTGGGTTTTGGCCTGTGGGTTCTGTGATTTTGTTTTCTCATTTTTAGAATTTTTTAGGTAGCCTCATGTCGCAGCGAATGAATGCTTTAGAGTTTTTCCAGAAGAGTTCTGGGGTGTGGAAGTCGCAGCGAACAACGCATCATTTGGCGTTTAAGCGGGCGGAGAAGGGTGGGTCTGAGATTACGGTGGATGCTTACACCTGCGAAAATCCAAAGATTGCGGCGCTGTGTGAGATGCACGAGATTGACCCGAAACTTGCGATCGGTGGGGCTTATGTGAGTTGGCAAGGGACAATGCAGTGGGATAAAGAGGACGGTGAGCAACATGCGGGGGAGACGGTGTTTGCGTTGGTGCCGGATGATGCGTCAGGGCGGACGGGGCGGCTGTTGCGGGAGAAGGGCTATGCGGAGATTGTGCCGGTGGTGGGGCGCTATGAGATGGATGAGGAGGATGGATTGGTGTTGATTACGGAGTACGAGACGATGAGTTCGAGAGAAAGATTTTGGTTTGCGAATGATTACACGCGGGTGCGGACGAGTACGGTGAAGCGGTTTGGGGGGTTTAGTACGGCGACTTTTTGTACAGAAACGCGGGTGGGGGATGCGCCGGAGATTGTGGATCCAGCGACGGAGAATAATCCGATTCCGGCGTTGTTTGGTTGGTGAATTCGGAGGCCCCCTAACCCCCAATTCTGGGGGGACTGGACGTTTTTTGAGGGGTTGGGATTGCTGTTTCGATTGGCTCGGCTCCCCCAGAATTGGGGGCTGGGGGGCGGTTCGTCAGGGGTCAGGCTTCGATCGCCAGAGTTTGCGAGCTGAGATTTGGTTTAGGCCGATCGACCTTCTCAAAGGAAACAGCGATTTCCCAGGGATTGCAGGCGTTTTCGATCGTCTCCATAATGGGTTCTTCGGGTCCAAACAAGTGCAATCGCTTTTTGTGCGTCGGGTATTTGTAACTTTTGGCGAGGATATGACCGATCGCATCTTTCCAGCGATGGGCGATTTTGATTTCAATCAGTTCCGTTTCGGTGAGCAAATCGATCGGCCCAAACTTGGTATAGGCTTCGACTTTTCCGCCGAGTTGGGCTTGCAACCTGTCGCGTACGTCTCGTTCTGGGTGCGATCGGCGCTTAATCGTAATCCAGTCGGGCAGCATGTTTGCGTCAGCGAGGCGGCCAATTGCATTCATGTAGGCGGTGCGGGAAATGTCTACACGAGTCATGATTTCAGCGGCGCTTAGGATGACTCGATCGCG
>JANMIS010000137.1:0-1814 GCA_031375925.1 Synechococcales cyanobacterium OTE_70_concoct_197_sub | reverse complement strand
GTGGAGGTGGAGGTGGAGGTAAAGCTATATTGAAATGTTTGGCAAAACATAATATCCGAACATATCCATCTGAAGTAAATTACATTGATAAATCTCTAGCGCATCAGCCGGAAGAAGCAAGTAAAAAAGCATTTATGTATGGATTTAATGTAGTAGCTTCAAGATGGTTGCCAGCATGTTGGGGGTTGTCTCCGGTTAATTATTCTCGATATGATTCGTAGACTAAATCAATCCGATGAAAGGTTGCACATAGTATTATTCTCGTTGTCGAGTCAACGGATGTTTGATCGAGATCATTCATCGGTATGAGTCTCCACCGTCTGCCCCAGCTATCATTATGAGATGCTCACAGACTTCGATCGAGAACCCCCTGACAAATCGATCGCCCTTCTCTGGGAGATACGATCGCCGCAAACCCGAATGGCGTGGGTAAATGCGATTCTCTTGTAGAGACACTTTCGTGATCGATGCCACTGAATCCTTCGCTCATGCCTGTGCCTTGGCGTCGATGTTGATAGGAAGTACGATCGTGTAAAATAGAACCAGCACTGATCGGAGAACCCAATGCGAAAACAAATCATTGAATACACCTCTCCCTTAGATGCATTGATTGCGATCGTCAAGCAATTAAGCAACTACGAAACCCAATATCACATGGACTCCGAGGATTTTTTCACCCAGTACAGCCAGGGCAAGACCTCCGACGATGAAGACTTCATCGAATGGGCAAACCAATACCAGCACTATCTCGCCCTCCACCAAGATGTAGAAAGCAAACTTCGCCATGCCGCGTGATTTTTTTCTTGACTACTTTGACGACATCGAACAACGACTCATCGGCATTCCCAATCTCTACGTCGAGCAATTCAATGTCGTGATTATTAGTACCGATGGTCTACGACCGACCGTAGGTCATCGTGCAAATCTCAAGCTCAGACTCCGGTTTGAGCTTCGGTATTTATTATCCGTGAGTGAAGCGATTGTCCTTCGCGATCGACAGATGAACTTTCTCGACTATCGCTATCATTTCCAAGACAACCAGAACAACCTGATTTTCCGATACGACAGTACACCGCACTTTCCCGATTTACCGACCTTTCCCCACCATAAACACTTGCCAGATAACGTCATCGCCTGTGATAAACCAAAACTTCCAGAAGTCCTAGAAGAAGTTTTAGACTTCCTGATAGGTAGCGCTTGAACGATCCTCCATCACCGCAAACCCAAATGGCGTGGGTAAATGGGATCGATACTGGTCTTGATAGGAGTACGATCGTATTACGATGAACTAGCGATCGATCGAGACTATTCCAGATATCCTTTTCTCAGCATTAGTATTTAGCATTGTTGTAATTGTATTCATGAGCCATCCTGTTTTACCGATCGTAGCCCTCTCCTATCGCCATCCCGGCTTAACCCCAGTGATCGCCGTCTGCCTGAACCGTCATCATGACAAGCCACTGACGATCGATCGCAAAGATTCAGCTCTCTCACGCATGAATGGTACGATCGTCCTACTCTAGACTCAACCCATTCGATCGTATGAAACGCGATACCATCTTCTACCGGATCTTTCAGCAATCTCCGACCTTGCTACTTGACCTCCTCCCAACGCCGCCGCAGAATCCAGAAGGCTATCGATTTGAATCGATCGAAGTGAAGGAAACTAGCTTTCGTATTGATGGTGTCCTCATTCCTCCCAACGATCGCGGTACCGTTGTATTTAGCGAAATTCAAATGCAGCCCGATCTCAAGCTCTACGAACGAATGTTCAGCGAAATCGGAATCTACACCTATCGCAATACCGAACAATT
>JANMIS010000113.1:0-1385 GCA_031375925.1 Synechococcales cyanobacterium OTE_70_concoct_197_sub | reverse complement strand
GTCGATGCACAGCTTAGCGGCTCACATCTCACGGGAAAATTCATGGAAAATCATCCAGCTGTCATTGCTTCAAGATCAGCCATGTCGTCCATTGCAAAACGATTCCTAACCGAACTTAGGGCGTCGATTGCCGGTGTCGATTCGGATATCTCTTTAGTGGACGGTCGCATCCAACGCCTCGAAACTCAAAGAAAGCTTGCGGAAGTTCGGTTGGCCAAACTTGCGGACAGCCGTTCGACCTATGCCAATTTGTTATCGGAGGTTAAATCGAAGCTGGCCATTCTGGAGGCCTCGGAAAAGGCGTTGGCTGAAGTGCAAGCCGCGCGAGACTCGTCGGTATCGACAAGCCTGCTGACCAGGCTCGATTCACCCACCGTTAGTGATCGACCAATTGGCCCTGGAAAAACGACCATATCGTCTCTATGCGCCATCGCGGGACTCGCGTTTGGACTCGGAATCGTTTTTGTAATTACACCCATTGATTCCAGTCCGGTCTTCGGCCGTCGCAGCATTGATCGATCCACTGGTCGACGCGATATGGATCTGGCAGCTTCTCCGGTACCTACATCATTCGATTCGGGCTTGGAACTGAAAAAGTCAATGCGTGTATCCACCGAGTCGCAGAACCGGAGTTCAAGTACGCCTGTCACGCCGCAGAGTTTCCCAAACGCCCAGGGGCATCAACCATTGGGCAGGCTCATTTCAAACGAGTCAGAATCTGCACAAAAACAAGAGTTCGAAGGGATTCAAGACAATCCCAGTTCAATGGATGTCGACAAAGCCTATCAAGAATTAGCAAGAGTCAAGGCGATGCAATTAGATACGGGTTCGGAGGAATTAACTCTGCAGCTGAAACTGCAGGAATTAAAAGGATTCTTCACAAACGAAAGAGCACCGAAGTCCAATAGCGGATGCAAGCCTGACGACGAACTTTCCCTGAACAAACCTAGGAAGGTCCGTTAAGCTTTTAGTCCTGACTAAGCAAACCATCTACCATGTTGACCTTACAGGTCATCGGTATCGGAAGAGAGCGGTTCCATCACTTTTGTATTGCGTTCGACCGCGATAACAACGGTCTGCTCATCAACGCCGTCACGACTCTTTGCGGTAGCCGGCAAGACTTGTCGCCGGTCAGGCAGTGGCAGTCGGATCGAGAAACTACCGTCGCTTCGTACCTTGACTGGTTCCGCACCAACCGCGACATGTGCCTCGGGGTGAGTTGAACCAAAAACGATTAATTCAGCATTTACGTCGAAATGAAATTGTTTGTGCCTCTTGAGCGAGCCCTCTGCACCGCTACCAAACTGGGAAAGTACGTCGGCATCCATCGTGCGTTTCAGTCGTTCCTCAAACACCTCAGTCAAATCGCCGGTCTGGGTGTCATC
>JANMIS010000092.1:0-2027 GCA_031375925.1 Synechococcales cyanobacterium OTE_70_concoct_197_sub | reverse complement strand
GGCTTAAGAAGTTAGCCAGAATTTAATCCCATGTTCGAGATGCCTTTTTCGGACAATAGTCGAACTCGTTCGATCTCGAGTGTCTGCAGCACCAACTGGAGCATCGTATTTGCTGTCTTATGCATAAATTCGATGTCTTCCATCTCGTCATTTGATTCGGGCGCAAAGCGATTTATGCCAGCCACAAGACCGTTATACCATTTCATTAGGCGATCAAGTAAAGTATCTGCATCTTTAACGCCAGCGAAGTAAGCATCTTCACGCGAATACAAGTACTGACAGTGACCTGATTCTGCGACTGCTGAAATCGGACCTGCCATTGAATCCTGCCAACCTTCAAGGTCGGTCCAATGATTGCGGGAACGACCTGACCGCCATATGTGTAATGCAAACGGTGCAATGAATGCTTCGTCAAAGCTCGTCTGCATTTGTTTTAAGTGTGCCATTGGTATTATGCAGTTGGTGGACGAACGCTACGGATCACCAATTCGCCGCGATGATCTCTCCATTGCTAAAACGCACCGTTCGGCGACTTTGGTGCATCCGCTTGTTCGTCACGATTCTGGTGTACGAGCCAAGTTGTCACGAATTCGTTGGTAGTAGGGCGGAACATCGCCGTTCGAACGTTTAATTAAAGTATCGATCGTTGCGATCGCACAATCTCGCGCATCCTTGGTTAGTGTAACGCATTGAGATGACAAATAGGCATCCTGGCCACGAAACACGCATGCTAGGTAGTGGGTGATGTTTTTCTCACCGCCACGTTCGAGCAGTTGTGTTGCAAGGCAAGAGACGAATTGGTGGTACACGCCGAAGGAAGCCTTCGAGTACGATGTTTCAGCATCGTAAAGATCGCGGATCAAATCGTCGTTAGCATTTTCGGGAGACTGAATCAGGGATTTCGCGATTTCCGTTCGGAACGTTCGATTGTCATCACGGAGCTCCGATCCGACCTTGCCATTGGAGGCAAAGGCGATGCGATGGCGATCGGCCGGTGAATAGGAAGCAATGAACGACTCTTCGTTGGGCATTCTGATTTAGTGACGAACGACCATCGTCGCCCACTCGCCGCATGTAACGTTGCTAAAAGTCAAAGCACCCGACCCGCGACTTGCGTGCACGATTTTGTTCGCCTATCTTCCTGGATATAACTCCGCGAGAGTCTTGCCTCGTTTCTTTTCTGCTTCAAGGTAAAGCGCTCGCTTCGCTCTTGCGATGTATTCGCTCGGTTGCTTTACGAACAGGCGGAAGTTTTTTTCGTCAGCGAAGTGATATGTGCGATTGTCATGTCGATTGGAGTTACGCCCAGAACCATAAACCTTCGTCTTTGCATCAAGCGGGCCATCAAGTCCATAGGTCGCGACAATGTCAATTCCATTGAATGCAACGGCGAAAGTCTCAGGGTTTGCATCAAACATCACCTTTTCGTCTTCGCTGAGAAAGTGGTAACGCAATCCTCGGTAGATGCTCTCATATCGGTCTTTTCCTTGGACGTAAGCTTCCATCTCAACGAGGGCGACAGCGCAATCTCCATCTAGAGCAACTCGAATCGATCCAGGATCAACTCGCGATGGCTGCTGCGCAAATGAATTGTTGGTGACCGTCATCATTGCAATGACCAGACCACATAACTGCAAGGCGAGTTGTCGGCTCATGGTAGCTCCATCGCAGAATTGAATTGGCGAACAATAAATTCTCCCCGGTTGATTTGGGGCAGAGACGCGATTCTATCTGGGTGAGTTGAGGCGGAATAGAGGGAAACCATCCACGACATTACATGGATTTCGTAGAATGTAGTTCAACTTGGGTACGAATACCCGCTCCCTCGCCGTCTCTCAACGCGACCGTATTCTGGCAACGTATCGCGTTTCAGCACAAGCAATCTCGGATACCAAATCGCACCGGTTTGACACGCGTTTGACATGCCGGAGCTTCGGATTGCTACAAAGACAATCAAACCAGTGGTTCCGGCTGATCTGGTCTAATCTTCCACTCGTCCACAATAGCCTCGACCTTCCGTCGTGAAG
>JANMIS010000054.1:0-9753 GCA_031375925.1 Synechococcales cyanobacterium OTE_70_concoct_197_sub | reverse complement strand
GGAAGGGGGATTCATTGAGTTCACATTTAGGATTGATGCAAGGCCAGTCTTCTGGGATCACACTCATCTCCATGTTGCCGCTGAAACCCAGCCTCGGGACCGAATGGCTAGACGGGAAAACCGGGGGCTGTTATTGTGAGCGTAATATAGGACTGACTGTTTGACGTCGGAGCATGTTGTATGACACCCGATCCCTCCCGGCCAAACCCTGAAGACCGTGCCCTCGTTCCACTTACCCCGCGCTTCAGAGCGAAGTCTAGTCTGCTGCGTTGGTTTCAAGAATCAGCCTCATTTCTAGCATCCCCCGAAGGTCGGCAGCAGCTTCAAGGCACGATCGTCAAAAGCAAATCAGGGTTTGCTGGCGTGGGCGGGTTGCTGCTGCTGTTCTGGAATGCAAAACTTGCTATTTCCACAGGCGCAGGTATGGGAACCATGATGCTCCTGTACCTTCTGCAAGACCCGCAATGGCGCAAAGAAAAACTTCCCGCACTCACTCAACAACTCCAGCTTCAACTCGAAGGCGTTAATCAGCCCTTTTTATGGAGTGCGATCGGGGGCGGCGGTGCGGCATTTTTAAGTTACCTGACGATCGCCGTTTGGACTGAGACCGATTCCCACTGGTTAGCAACCGGAATCTTGCTCCAGGGACTTTTAACTTGTGTCGTTTTAGGCTTAGGCATTCGTCAGCTATGGAACCCTCAAGCAGAAGCCGTCGAAACCTTGGAATTTTCCCACTGGGTTGAAAAACTATCCCACGAAGACCCCGTTGCAAGACTCCTCGCCGTTCGACAACTCCCTCCGATCGCAAAGACCTTAGCCCAGCAAAAAGAACTCCTCGAATATTTTCAACTCATGGTTAGTCATGAACCCGAGGCGATTGTCAGAGAAGCGGTATGGCAGGCCCTAGAGAACCTCTCTCCCACTCTGAACCAACTCACTAAAATGGACGATGCGGAGCCAATCGCTGCCGTTGGCATCGCCTCCCAGAATGGGGATCGCATTCAATCTAAAATCAAAGCTTGGGTCGAGCCTGAAGAGGTATAGTAATAGCTCCTAAAACCAGCCCGTCATGAAGCTCTCCGACTACCAAACCCAATCCCGAGACACGGCCATGTATCCCGATCGGGATCACAACCTCTGGTACCCCACCCTCGGACTCGTGGGCGAAATCTCCGAATACCTCACCGCTTCGGAAGCTGAAAAAATTAAAGAAGCTGGGGATGTCGCTTGGTACTGCGCCCAAATCTGTAGCGAAGCTGGGCTGAAGCTCGACATCATCATTGAACCCATCAGTCATCTCGAACCCATCACCCGCTGCCTCGGGGAACTCTCGGAATGCGTCAAAAAAATCTACCGCGATCGTAATGGCGAAGTGTCTGACACCGATCGCATGATCATCGCCTTTTGTCTCAATCATCTCTGGCACCACTGCATTCCTCAGAGCGACCAAGCTCTCATCCTTACGACCAACATCACAAAGCTCCAAAGCCGAAAAACACGCGGCGTTCTCGGGGGTAGCGGAGATCATCGCTAGTCATTTGGGATTGGAGAAGTCGATTGCGGCGTAAAAGCGCTAAAATCAGAACTTGAAATGGGGCAGATCCCCTTCGCCATCTCTGAACCCTATGCTGTTTGCAATTCCCCTAGCTTGGCTACAACTCAAACGAGAGCGAATGCGGCTAATCATTGCGATCGCTGGCATTGGATTTGCGGTCTTCCTGATGTTTGTCCAGCTTGGCTTCCGGGACGCCCTTTTCAATAGTGCCATTCGACTGCATGAAAATGTCAATGGCGACATCATGCTGATCAGCACCCGATCGAACTCCCTGATTTCTATTCAAAACTTTCCCCAGCGTAGACTTTACGGACTGCTCGGCGTCGAAGGCGTAGACAAAATCAGTCCCATCTACGTCGGCTTCGGACTTTGGAAAAACCCCTTCTGGGAAGGACTCCCGAAATCCCAAACTCGGCAAATTATGGTGCTGGGCATTGATCCTAATGATGACATCATTGGCGTCGCGGGATTTGATGATAAGTCTCGCAGCCTCATCCGCCTCGAAGACCGGATTTTGTTTGACAAAAAATCACGGGCAGAGTTTGGTCCAATTCCTACTAAATTTCAAGAGTATGAGAAAAAAGGGGAACTGATCACGACTGAAATCGCCGATCGTAAAGTCAAAATTGCCGGACTTTTTGAACTCGGCGCTTCTTTCGGAGCCGACGGCAACACCATCACCAGCGAAGCTAACTTCCTCCGCATTTTCACAAGACGCGATAGGGGAGACATCAACGTCGGCGTCATCCGTCTCAAACAAGGCGCAGACCTTTACAAATCCCTCGAAGCCATTAAGAAAACCCTTCCCGGAAAATTTGCTGTCAATCCAACCCTGAAGCCAGAGGAAGCTCGCGAAGACTTCGTTGTCGGGGAGATGCGAGTCTTAAGTAAAAAAAGCTTTATCGAAGTCGAAAGGAAATACTGGCAGAATAGTACCGCGATCGGATTCATCTTCACTTTAGGCACCGTAATTGGTTTCGTGGTTGGAATTGTGATTGTGTATCAGATTCTCTATACCGACGTGACGGACCATTTATCAGAATATGCAACCCTAAAAGCAATGGGTTACAAAAACCGTTATCTTTTAAAAATCGTCTTTCAAGAAGCCATGATTCTTTCAGTTATGGGCTACATTCCCGGCTATTTTCTCAGCATCCTGATGTACACAGGCACCCGCAATGCCACCGCGCTACCATTGCTGATGACGCCAGAACGGGGATTTTTAGTGCTGTGTCTTGCGATTACCATGTGTTTAGTTTCGGGTGCGATCGCGGTCCGCAAAGTTCAAGATGCTGATCCTGCCGACATTTTTTAGAATAGCGTCTAGATTTAAATCCCTCACTCTACTTGCAGATATTTGTCATGACAGAACCTATTATTTCGATCGATCAGGTCAATCATTATTTCGGCAGTGGCAATCTGCGAAAACAGATTTTGTTTGGGATTCATACAGACGTTGATCCTGGTGAGGTTGTGATTATGACCGGGCCTTCTGGCTCTGGGAAAACTACATTATTGACGTTAATCGGTGCGTTGCGATCGACCCAAGAAGGGAGCCTAAAAGTCTTGGGTGAAGAGCTGCGAAACTCCAGCGAAAAGCAACGAGTTGCCCTGCGTCGCAACATTGGCTACATCTTTCAGTCCCACAATCTTCTTAACTCCCTTAAAGCCAAACAAAATGTCATGATGGCTTTGGAGTTGCACAAGCATTTATCCGTCAAAGAGCGAGCTGAAATGGCTGAGGAAATGCTTAAGGCAGTCGGTCTTGAAGATCGGATGGACTACTACCCGGACGAACTCTCGGGCGGTCAAAAGCAGCGGGTCGCGATCGCCCGCGCGCTAGTCTCTAATCCCAAGCTCGTCCTCGCCGATGAACCTACTGCTGCCCTAGATAAAAAATCAGGCCGAGATGTCGTCGAAATCATGCGTAGCCTTGCTAAAGATCGCGGTTCTGCGATCGTTATGGTGACGCACGACAATCGAATTTTAGACGTGGCCGATCGGTTGATTCATATGGAAGACGGCGAACTCGAATCCTACGATCTCGAAACCCAAGCGCCCCCAGATAAAGCAATTGCCCTGGGTTAATTGAATAATTCAAGTCTAATGATTTTGTAGGGTGTTATGGGTGCAGTTGTTTATCTTTTGGGGTGTGGCTGTGGCACAATCGACTCATTAACCATGCGAGGTTATGAATTGCTCAAAAGTGCTGAGGTGGTGGTTTTCGATGCGTTGATTGATGCAGATTTATTAGATTTATTACCATCGGACTGCGAACAAATCAATGTCGGGAAACGCGGGGGACAACCTAGTTTAAAACAATCTGAAATCGATCGCATTCTAGTCGAAGTTGCAGGGCGCAAGTCTCGCATCATTCGTCTCAAAACAGGCGATCCATTTGTATTTGGGCGGACCACATCAGAAATTCAAGCTTTGCGATCGGCGGGCATTGCTTACGAAGTCATTCCGGGAATCTCCAGCGCAATCGCAGCGCCTTTATTTGCCAGTATTCCATTAACGGATGCGGTGATGAGTCGGAGCTTTACTGTGCTGAGCGCCCACGAACCCGAGACCTTGGACTGGGCGACGTTAGCGCGGTTGGATACTTTGGTGATCTTGATGGGCGGACGATCGCTGACCACCATTGTCGGTGCGCTCGTTCATCAACACCGATCGACCGAAACTGCGATCGCTGTCATTCGTTGGGCAGGGCAGCCCGAGCAGCAGGTGTGGGTCGGCACTTTAGGAACCATTGTGCAATTGACTAAAGGAGAAGTGCTTTCACCCTGCGTGATTGTGGTGGGCGAAGTTGTGCGGTTGCGGGAATTTCTATTGCCAACAGATGAACAGCCCCTAGCCCCCAATTCTGGGGGTTCTGAATCTAAAGCGTTATCTCAGCATTCTATACTGGTGACCCGATCGGCAGAGCAATCCACTACTTTTTCTAATTTATTAAAAGCGCAGGGGGCAACGGTTATTGAAATGCCAACCTTAGAGATTTTGCCGCCGTCGAGTTGGGATGAATTAGACCAGGCAATCGCTGAGATTCAAGATTATGATTGGCTTGTTTTAACATCTGCTAATGCGGTGAATTATTTTTTCGATCGGTTCATTGCTCAAGGCCAAGATTTGCGAAAACTGGCAAATTGCAAGATTGCGGTCGTTGGGAAAAAGACTGCAAAATTTTTAAAAGCCCGTGGGTTTTCTCCAGACTTTACGCCACCGGATTTTGTGGCAGATTCTTTGATTGAGCATTTTCCAGGCTTGATCGCTGGGCAAAAAATGCTATTCCCTCGGGTAGAATCTGGCGGTCGGGAAGTCTTGGTCAACTCATTTACAGCGTCAGGAGCGATCGTTACCGAAGTCGCCGCTTATCAATCCGGCTGCCCCGCAATTGCTGATGTGACTGTGATCGCCGCGCTGCGGTCCGGCAAAATTACCATCATTACCTTTGCCAGTTCCAAGACAGTGCAACATTTTCATCAATTGATTGAACAGGCGATCGGTCCTAATTGGCCGATGGTTTTACAAAATATCTGCATTGCTTCCATTGGTCCCCAAACTTCAAAAACCTGCCTAGAACTATTAGGTCGTGTCGATGTGGAGGCGACAGAATACACTTTGGAAGGGTTAGTAGAAGGCATTGTGCGATCGTTTCAATCACAATATTGGTTATAAATTTGAAAAATGTTGGAAGCCTCGATCGATTGACAATTTTCCGCGATCGTCTGGTGACACAAGCCAAACGTCGGGTTCTGCGGTAATAGAACCAATCGTGTAACTTCCGGTTGCTGTGCAGAATCCGATCGCCGCCGCTTCTGGCATACACAAAATCAATTCAAAATCTTCCCCGCCATACAAAACCCATTCCAGAGCTTTTTCAAATCCCACAGCATCAATTAATGATTGAATTTCAGGACTTTGTACAATCATCTGCTGATCCAAAACCGCCCCCACCTGACTCGATCGGCAAATCTGCAACACCGCATCCGCCAGTCCATCACTCGAATCCATCCCCGCAGACGCTAAACCCGAAAATTGTGAAATTAAATCCAAGCGTGGAAGCGGATATTGATGGGCTTTGATCCAAGCGTCAGGGTTAGATACCCCAATCTCTTTTCCTAGTAAAAGTTCTAAACCCACCCGCGATCGACCATGAATGCCCGTCATCACAATTCGATCGCCTAGTTTTGCGCCGTTGCGTTGGAGAATGGACTGCGGTGGGACTTCGCCGAGGGCCGTGATTGCTAGGGAAACCTGCTGCGATCGGACCAGATCTCCCCCCACAATATTGACTCGCCAAGGTGCCAAACAATCCGTGATGCCTTGATAGAGTTCCTCAATCCACTGCACCGGGATGTCAGGCGGCAAACTCAGCCCGATCGTCACGCCAATGGGCAAGGCTCCCATAGCGGCTAGATCCGATAAGTTCGCTGCTGCCGATCGCCAGCCCGCTGCATGGGGGGGCGTCGTCACAATTGAATCCCCAAGGCCCAAGCTAAAATGCACCCCATCCACTAACACATCCGTCGTCACCACTAAGCGCCGATCGTTCCGCACCCGCAGCACTGCGCCATCGTCCCCCACTCCCACACAAAACCGCTGTAGGCGTTGAAGTAAGCCCTGTTCGCCGATGTCTTGGAGCGTAAGTTGAGAGGCTATGGGGGTCATGGGAGATGAACTATTGAGTTTGGCAGATTCTTATCATAAGCAGGGAGCGGCTTAATTAAGGTAGAATTATAAGCCCTGCATATTGAAATATTTTCCCATGGCACGATCGTCCCGATTTCCCCGATTAATGAGCTATTTGCGACCCCATGCAAAAATGGCCCTTCAGGGGGTCTTTGCATTGATGTTCGTGAATGCGCTATCCATTGTTATTCCTTTGGAAATCCGTAAGGCCCTTGGGGAATTGCAGGTGACGTTTACGATCGATCGGATTATCTATCATTCGGGGTTGGTGATCGTTCTTGCTTCGGTCATGTGGGCGATTCGGTTGTACTCGCGGATGAGACTCTTTGGAGTGGGCCGCCAAGTTGAGTTTGACTTAAAACAGCGAATCTTTGAGCATTTACTGCTGCTAGAGCCTTCCTATTTTTCGAGCAATACCATTGGTGACTTAATTAACCGAGCGACTAGCGATGTAGACAGTATTCGCCGCTTGATGGGATTTGCATTGCTCAGCACAGCTAATATTATATTTGCCTATGCGTTTACGCTTCCGGCAATGTTTTCGTTGAATATCAAGCTGAGTTTACTGGCGTTGAGTGTGTATCCATTGATGCTGGTGGTGGTGAACTTATTTAGTAACAAACTCCGATCGCAGCAGCAAGAAGTCCAGGAGTCGCTCTCTGACCTGAGTGAGTTGATTCAAGAGGATCTCAGCGGGATTGCCTTAGTCAAAATCTATGCTCAAGAAGAAAACGAACGGCGGGCTTTTGATGAGGTGAATGAGACGCTGTTTGATGTGAGCTTGCGATTGGCGCAGACGCGGACGTTTTTGTTTCCGTTGCTGTCGGTGTTGGCCTACGGTAGCACTCTGATCATTCTATGGTTTGGGGGTCCGGCCATTCAGCGCGGAGAGATTGGGATTCAGGATTTGATTCCACTGCTTATTTTTGTGGGCCAACTAGCCTTCCCAACGGCACTGATGGGATTTACGATTACGGCTTATCAACGGGGAGAAGTGAGTCTCGATCGTATTGAAGCCATTCTATCAGTCACCCCCAAAATCAAAGATGCCGCCGATGCTGTCGCCCTTTCCCCACAACAAATCAAAGGCGAACTCTCGGCCCGATCGCTAACCTACCGCCATGAATCTGAAGCCAAAACGCCGCCTGCACTTAAAGATGTGAATTTTACGGTTAAAGCAGGGGAAACGGTGGCGATCGTTGGAGAAGTAGGTTCAGGAAAATCAACCCTAGCAAACGCTATTCCTCGCTTATTAGATATTGCTCCTGGGCAATTGTTTTTAGACGGGATTGATATTACAAAGCTGCGGCTGCGGGACCTGCGGGGGGCGATCGCTTACGTGCCCCAAGAGAGTTTTTTGTTTAGCAGTAGCATTCGCGAAAATATTGCCTACGGTGTGCCTTGGGCCAGTGAAGAAAGCATCATGTATGCGGCCAAAGAAGCGCAAATTCATCCTGAAATTTTGAACTTTCCCCAGGGCTACGACACCTTGGTCGGTGAGCGGGGGATCACTCTATCAGGTGGGCAACGGCAGCGGACAGCTTTGGCGCGGGCGTTGATTGTGGATAGCCAGATTTTGATTTTGGATGATGCGCTATCGAGCGTGGACAATCAAACGGCGACTCAGATTTTGAATAATCTATCGACCGGGACTCGTCGTAAAACGGTGATTTTTATTTCCCACCAGCTTTCAGCGGCGGCACTGGCCGATCGGATTTTTGTCATGTCAGCGGGGTCCATTGTCCAATCCGGTTCTCATCAAGCACTCTTGGCGGAGTCGGGCATTTATCGAGATTTGTGGAAACAGCAGGAATTAGTGGCAGCGATCGAGGCTTAGCATTCAAAAAAAGCGTGAAAATACACTGTATTTTACATTGTGTACTTTCACGCCTCTCATACAGTTATGTTGAATCTAAGCGACATCTGACGGACTAGACATTACGGACTAGACATTACGGACTAGACGTTGGGTTCGATCGAGCTGAGGGCTTTTTCTACACGACGGAAATCAAATCCCAGCGATCGAAGTGCGTGCCAGAGATGACCTTGTAGGAAAAAGAACGCTAAAAAGAATTGCGTATTAGCCAACCAAGCCCGAGCAGAATGTTTCCCAAGCGGCAATAACACCGTATCTGAGAAGTAGGGCACGACCCCAAACTTAACTTCTAACGGTGCACCGTAGAATTCAGTGGGATAGGCCATGGTATTAACTGCGCAGAAATAAGCTGCAACAAAGCCCGCTAAAGCAATCCCCCCAAGCGAATAGGACAAAATTGCCTCACCGGAAAAAGATAAAGCTTTTTTGGCCCAACCCAACGGTGGAATCAAAATATGCCATACGCCTCCACCAATCAGCATCAATCCCACAAAGATATGCCCACCGACAATATCTTCAAGATTATCAACGCTAGCGAAATGGGTTTGGTATCCGTAAATAACAGCAGGGTTTAACGTGGGGTTAGTCACAACACGAACCGCTTTAGAAGCCGCATCGTAGATGCCAATATTCGTCGCATACCAAGCAAATAACAATGCGGCAACACCTAAGAAGAGAAGGTGATGTCCCAAAATCAAACCAAGCTGCTTCGGCTCATCCCATTCAAAATGAAACTTCTTAGCTTGCCCAGTCGCATCTTTGAGATTTGCCGGGGCCTTAAAGGTGTGAAACAATGCGCCTGCCCCGAGAACTGCCGAGGAAATCAGGTGAACCGCACCAACAGCAAACATCGGATAGGTATTGGTAATGACTCCGCCATCACCGACACCAATACCTAATGAAGCTAAATGAGGCAATAAGATTAAGCCTTGTTCACCCATGGCGACTGCCGGGTTATACCGGGACAGTTCAAACAAGGTGAAGCCACCAGCCCACATGGTGGTGAGCGCAGCTTGTCCGACATGAGCGGCAATAAACAAGCCTGACATTTCAGCAAAACGAGCATTACCTGCCCACCAGCCATATTTCACATCACTATTTCCGTAACTTTGCATTACGCTCTTCTCCTAAATCTAAATGGGAGTCAGCTGCTTATTGAAAGCAAGATTCAATTAGTGCTTGAATCCAATGTAGAGAGATTCTCAAATAGATCAAGTTAACTTTTGTGTCATTTGATTTCTGAAGGCAACTAAAAAGCCTTGTACAAAGGCTTTCGCGGATCAACTTCTAGGTTGTACTTCCTGTTTTAGATTGTACTTCAAGATACATTTTCAAATTTGTTGACATCTATTCTCATTTTGATCTATGGTTTGTGGGTCTCAATTCTGCACCCTACAAGCTTGGGGAATTTCATGACGATTAGTTTTTCAACAATTCTCTGTAGTCTTTGTGCTTGGGGATTGGTTGTGGGAGTCATTTGTAGTACGGGGGTCGCATTGGTTGAGGGAGATTAAAATCTGACGCTTAGGAGCAACATCATGTGTGAGGTCTATGAAATCAAATTTACTGATCTTGGCATCACACAGCGTTGCCTTTGCGATCGGTTTGGGTGGAGTTACCCAGAGGTTGC
>JANMIS010001084.1:0-2947 GCA_031375925.1 Synechococcales cyanobacterium OTE_70_concoct_197_sub | reverse complement strand
AAGAGGTACGGTAGCGTGAGTCTCAAGATAGATACAGAACCTTTCTTAAACCGTCTTTTTAGGATCTCTTAGGAGTAGCCACTATGACTATTCGGGTTGGAATTAATGGATTTGGCCGGATTGGCCGCCTGGTGTTTCGTGCAGGATTGCAACATCCAGAGATCGAATTTGTTGGAATTAATGACCTGGTACCGCCAGACAATCTAGCCTACTTGCTCAAGTACGACTCCACCCACGGCACCTACACAGGGAATCTCGCCGCAAAGACCGATGGCCTTCAAATGGGAGATCACTTTGTCCCTTGTAGCGCCGTCCGTAATCCGGAAGAACTTCCTTGGAAGGCCTTAAAAGCTGATTATGTTGTGGAAGCAACCGGTCTTTTTACAGATTTTGAAACCGCTGGTAAGCATCTCAAAGCAGGTGCTAAGCGCGTCATTATTTCAGCCCCCACCAAAGACCCCGATCGCGTTAAGACCCTGCTAATGGGCGTCAATCATCAAGATTTTGATCCGGCTAGCCACACGGTGGTCTCCAATGCCAGTTGCACCACCAACTGCCTCGCACCGATCGCCAAGGTCCTCAATGACAACTTTGGCCTCACCGAAGGACTAATGACCACGGTTCATGCCATGACCTCCACCCAGCCGACGGTTGATGGACCCAGCACGAAAGACTGGCGGGGCGGACGGGGCGCTTCTCAGAATATTATCCCCTCCTCTACAGGCGCAGCGAAAGCCGTGGGTCTCGTGCTTCCCGAATTGAAGGGCAAGCTTTCAGGCATGGCATTCCGCGTCCCCACGCCCGATGTCTCTGTCGTAGATCTCACCTTCAAAACCGAAAAGGCAACCAGCTACGCTGAAATCTGCTCGGCCTTAAAGAAAGCTTCGGAGAATGGAATGGCCGGGATCTTGAGCTATACGGATGAAGAAGTCGTCTCCACAGATTTCCAAGGCAATCCCCACTCCAGCATTTTTGATGCAGGGGCCGGGATGGAGCTGAATAATCACTTCTTCAAAGTTGTAGCTTGGTATGACAACGAGTGGGGCTACTCCAACCGAGTGATTGACTTGATCTTGCACATGGCGAAGTGTGACGGCCTCTTAGATGAGACGGTAGACGAGCCGATCGTGCCATCTCTCAAAACACTGGTTGCCGTTTAGTCTCTGATGTCTAAAATCAGCTAGGGGATCAGTTGGGCGAGTTCTAGAGATTTCCTTTCTAGAACCCGCCCTAAATCTTCACTAATACCGGATAATTGGGAGGTCTTTTTCTCCTGATTTACCCATGCCTGAGATCCTTCGTAAAATTCGTTGGGCTGTTGTCTTCCTCTCGATCGGCTGCGTGTTAGCCTTCGTTGGCGGCTGCTATGCTCTGAAAAACACCTCCGTCCCATCTACGGTGGCTCTGTTAGTCGGAGTGCCGATGAGTGTCGTTGGATTGGGGCTGAAGGGAACAGAGCTTGCTCCAGTGCCGATCGTTGAGCCTTCGCCCGAGGTCGAGTCTGTACGTAGCAAAGCTACCAGTACCCAGACCCAAATTATTTTGGACGTGACCCGCTATCAGTATGGGATGTCCGTTCATTTGGAGCCTGCACTTGAAAAGTTGGGTTTAGAATCTGAAGAAGAAAACCAACATCCGACGCTGCTTAGTCTTCAAGAAGCGGCGATCGATGACCAATACGCTTTAATTTTAACCTTTGGCTCTTTAGAAATTCCCTATGAAGTGTGGAAACAAAAAGAAGAGCAAATGACAAAATTCTTTGGTCCAGGAGTTGCCGTGACGACGGCAGAAGTGACAAAAGATAAAAAATTTGCCGTGACGATCGCCACGGTTTGAGACAGTCAGGGATCTCCGTGGAAACGTGACCCCTGACTTTCTAAGCAGCTAAGGCTTCTGGCCTAAGGCCTCGACCCGGAAAGTCCACCGTGTCAGGAATGACTAAATCTCGACAGGTCAATGTATCTGACAAAATAGAACTCGCCATCATTCCCGTGTGAATTTCAAGATGAGCATCGGCAGGGGCCGCGAAAACCAACTGCTGCCCCGGAAAAACAACCCGCTCAAAGTACCAGTTGATGATGTTGGTAATGCGGACAATTTGAATTTGGCTGGTGCGGTTTGCGTAGGTGCAAGTGAGACGATCGGGTTGATCGTTGGGAACGGGATCAAGAATTTGAGACATGGGGTGTGGTGATGTGTGATGAGGAGGAATATTTCTGAACGCTAGCACAGGCTAAATCGACCGAACTGTCAAGTTTGTCACCATCTATTGATTCCACCCTGGTTCTGCTGGGGTCTGGGAATTTTTGAAGCTGGGGAGAATCAGGCTAATCAAGGGATTGAGTGTTATCATTAAGATATGTAAAACATTCTCATGAGAACCTTAACCTCACTGAGAATCTCCCCTGTAAAGGACTTCTGCCTAACACTTCTTCGTTGAAACTGCCATGAATCCTCGTATTTTGTACGTCCGCCTTCCTTGCAACCCGATCTTCCCGATCGGGGTGGTGTATCTGTCGGATCATGTTCATAAGCTTTTTCCAGAGGTATCACAGCGGATTTTTGACTTGGGAACCGTGCCGCCCTTGGATTATGGTTCGGCGCTAGAACGGGCGATCGATGACTTTAAGCCAACGCTGCTAGTTTTCTCCTGGCGTGATATT
Organism: Synechococcales cyanobacterium OTE_70_concoct_197_sub; assembly: GCA_031375925.1. Classification (GTDB taxonomy): domain Bacteria; phylum Cyanobacteriota; class Cyanobacteriia; order Leptolyngbyales; family Leptolyngbyaceae; genus JAAFJU01. The sequence goes on along the minus strand of JANMIS010001084.1, from coordinate 284 downwards.
CAGATCTACGCGCCCGTCGGGGGTCGCGGTGGCAACCCGTTGCAGAACGCCTTTGAGTTTTTCTATTCCAAAAATATCCTTCTAAAAATTCGGGGAGCTGTGGGCGGTGCGAAGATGCTGCTGTGGTACTACGGTGAACTCTGGCGCAACCAAGGCTTGATTAAACGAGGTCTCAAACGGGCAAAACGATATGCTCCCGAGGTCACGACCGTGGTGGGCGGCGGTGCGGTGAGTGTGTTTTATGAGCAGCTTGGAGATAAGCTGCCCAAGGGGACGATCGTTTC
>JANMIS010001062.1:0-3059 GCA_031375925.1 Synechococcales cyanobacterium OTE_70_concoct_197_sub | reverse complement strand
TCGTTGTAACCCACATAGCCCGGAGGCGAACCCACGAGTTTCGAAACTGTGTGGCGTTCCATGAATTCAGACATGTCTAGGCGAACCATGGACTCTTCTGAACCAAAGAAGTAAGCAGCCAGTGACTTAGCTAGCTCAGTTTTACCGACTCCAGTTGGACCGGAGAAGATGAACGATGCGATCGGACGGTTGGGGTTCTTCAATCCAACACGGGCACGACGAATCGCTCGGGACACGGCTCTCACGGCTTCATCTTGACCAATCAAGCGCGTGTGAAGCGTGTCTTCCATGTGCAGTAGCTTCTCGGATTCAGATTCCGTTAGCTTGCTCACAGGCACACCCGTCCAAGATGCAACGATGTGGGCGATATCTTCCTCAGTCACAACGGACTTCGGTGCATCATCCTCTGCCGCTGCGGTCTTACGCGCTTGGCTAAGCGCCTTCAAGCCTTCACGGATTTCCATTTCCCGATCGCGCAGACCGCCCGCCTTATCGAAGTCTTGGTTCCGAACTGCGTCATCCTTATCCTTGAGCAGTTGCTTCAGCTCTTCGTCCAGCTTCTTCTCTTCGGGGGAACGCTGGTACTTCATGAGGCGAACGCGAGATCCCGCTTCGTCAATCAAATCGATCGCCTTATCCGGCAGGAATCGATCGCTGATATACCGATCGGCCAGGGTCGCAGCAGCTTCCAGTGCTTCGTCCGAGATGATCAGTTTGTGGTGTTGCTCGTAGCGCTCACGCAAGCCTTGCAGGATTTCGATCGCCTCCTCAACAGAAGGCTCACCCACCATGACAGGCTGGAAACGACGCTCTAGTGCGGCGTCGCGCTCAATGTGTTTGCGATACTCATCAAGGGTAGTCGCACCGATACATTGCAGTTCACCCCGAGCCAGTGCAGGCTTTAGGATATTGGCTGCATCGATTGCGCCCTCAGCAGCACCCGCACCAATTAGGGTGTGGACTTCGTCGATCACCAAGATGACATTTCCGGCGGACCGGATTTCATCCATAATTTTCTTCAAGCGCTCTTCAAATTCACCACGGTACTTGGTCCCGGCGACGAGAAGCCCAACATCCAAGGTCATGACGCGCTTTTCTTCAAGAATATCGGGGACATCTTGATTGGCGATGCGTTGGGCGAGGCCCTCGGCGATCGCAGTCTTACCGACTCCCGGCTCTCCGATGAGAACGGGGTTATTTTTTGTACGGCGACCGAGGATTTGGATCACCCGCTCAACTTCTTTCTGACGACCGACCACGGGGTCAAGCTTGCCATCCATTGCAGACTGTGTGAGGTTCACCCCAAACTCGTCTAGCGTTGGAGTCTTCGTCCGTCCACTGGAACCGCCACCTGCACCGACCTCAGCGGTTTCGCCCAGCATCCGAATCACTTGAGTGCGGACCTTAGATAGGTCAACGCCAAGATTTTCGAGTACTCGTGCAGCAACGCCTTCACCTTCACGGATCAGACCCAAGAGCAGATGCTCCGTACCGATGTAGTTGTGTCCGAGTTGGCGTGCCTCTTCAAGAGACAGTTCCAACACTCGTTTGGCACGAGGGGTGAATGGGATCTCGACGGCGACAAACCCCGATCCCCGACCAATAATTTTTTCCACTTCGATGCGAGCATCCTTGAGGTTAACCCCCATGGATTTCAGAACCTTGGCTGCAACGCCCGTTCCTTCGCCAATCAGACCCAAGAGGATCTGTTCGGTACCCACAAAGTTGTGCCCCAAGCGGCGAGCTTCCTCTTGGGCGAGCATGATCACCTTAATGGCTTTTTCTGTGAAGCGTTCAAACATGGCGTTATTCCAATACCCTGCTACGTTGCTGGTAATGAGAATTCTAACATAGCCAAAATGGCGAATAGTGATCTGTGAACAGTCTTCTGAAGTGGCAATTACCGAACCTGCCTTTCTTCATCTCGTGGATTCGCTGTTCCATCAAGACTGCTCTAGTGGGATTTAACCGTGATTTAAAGTCTTTTTGCGGCAATTACGATCGCTGCTGAGGACAGATTGTGCTAGAAGTTTCCAAAATCGTCAAGGGGTGTGGGACTCAATGTGGATCAAATCGTAATTTATTACGCCAGAGAATCAGCGCATCTTCTTTATCTGAATAATATTTTTTTCGTCGGCCCGCCGTTTCAAAGCCAAAAGACTCGTATAGTCCGATCGCCCCGACATGACTCGCTCGCACTTCCAGCGTTGCCCGTTTCATCTCCCGCACCACCGCCAAATGCAGTAGCCCAGACAGCACTTGACGGGCGTAGCCCCGGCGCTGATGGTCCGGCAACGTCCCCAAAATGGTGATGTGAGACTCATCCACAATGGACCAAGCGCAGCCGTAGCTCACGGGAACAGCAGTTTCAGGATGATAAAAAATTAAAATATCGCTATTGGGACTGTCAATTTCCCGCAGGTAATGATCCCGGCTCCACAATTTTCCAAAACAGGCTCCATCTAAAGAGAGCAAAATATCTAGGTCATCCACTGTTGCTAATTTGATATGGGGCGGTAGGTCGTCGGGGATCAGAGACATAGCAAATACTTAGGAATAGAGAGAAAATTCGGATTCGGAGCAATGCCCAAACGACGATACACTGTATTACTGTGAAATTCATGTGCAGCACTTGCAGCGGGCGAAAACGATGGTTGCAACTCCAATTAAGACTCCAATGGCGACTTCAACAGCAGCTTCAGGAGCAATAGCTTTTGAGAACAGCGGCAGACAGTATTTGATTAAGGCGACTTCGCCAAACCAGTCTCTGCTGCCTTTAACAGCTCAGGTTAACGATCGGGACCACCTAGAGATCGGCGGCTGTGACGTAGTGGACTTGGCCCAAAAATTTGGGACTTCACTATATATTGTGGATGAACAGACCCTCCGCGTTGCCTGTCAGCAATACCGCGATGCCTTCAAAACCCACTACGCAGGCGAATCCCTCGTCATCTACGCCTCAAAGGCTTGGAACTGTCTGGCAATCTGCGCGATCGTCGCCAGCGAAGGCTTAGGCATTGATGTCGTGTCCGGCGGCGAACTCCTGACGGCGACCCAAG
>JANMIS010001052.1:0-7110 GCA_031375925.1 Synechococcales cyanobacterium OTE_70_concoct_197_sub | reverse complement strand
CTGCTGAAGATTCTGCCAAAGTTGCACCAGTCGCAGCAATGGTCCGGTAACTTGACCTGAGAGCATTTGAAACGCGATCAGTTGACCGATCGACATTTCCTGCTTAATCACTAAAGTCGCGCCGACCCAGAGAATTAGAAGGTAGGAAAGTTTTGTTAAAAAGTCCGCAATACTGCCGCTGATATTTTGAGTGGTTGAGGCTTTAAAACTGGTGCGAATGTAGCGGGCAAAAAGACCTTCCCACCGATCGCGCGATGCCTTTTCCGCTGTGTGCGCTTTCACTGAGTGAATCCCGGTGACGGTTTCGACCAAAAACGATTGGCTATCAGCATTACGGTTAAAGCTTTCATTCAGCCAGTTGCGCATGATGGGTGTGCTTACGATCGTCAAAATCGCAAACAGCGGCAACACGGCCAAAGCTACGCCCGTCAACACTAGGCTGTAATAGGCCATCAACGCCAGATACACCACCGTAAAGATGCTGTCCAGAACCACCGTCAAAGCAGTCCCAGTCATGAACTGTCGAATATTTTCGAGTTCCTGAACCCGCGCTACCGTGTCACCCACCCGGCGCGCTTCAAAATATTTCAACGGTAGTCGCATCAAATGCCGAAACAATTGGGCCGACAGAGATAAATCCAGCCGTCTTGCGGTGTGGGTAAAGATAAAAAGTCGCAATGCCCCGAGTGACGCTTCAAAAATAGCAACGCCGAGCATCGCGATCGCCATCACATCCAAGGTCGGCAAGCTCCCCTGAACCATCACCTTATCAATCACAACCTGAGTAATCATCGGCGAAGTCAAGCCCAAAAGCTGCATCGTCAAGGAAGCCACCAAGACTTCCATCAACAGGCCCTTGTACTTCCACACCGCAGGCAAAAACCAACCGAGATTAAAGGTTTCTTGCTTCTGAACTGCGTCGATTTGCCAAACTTGACCATCCCAGGTTTGTTCTAACTGCGACCTCGAAATCCGTTCACAGGTCATCGTCGGGTTCACGGGATCCGCAACGATCGCCCCCTCTCCCCGAACGCCGTAGATCACCATCCAATGGGGATTCGCCTGACCATCCTTAAGCACCAACGCCGGGAAATCCAACAGCCGTAGCCCTTGCCAGTCCGTCGTCAAGCGCCGCATCAGGAAGCCCATTTTCTCTGCCCCTTCGGACATTTGGGCGGGACTTTGGCCGCGAATCTGCCGAATGACCCATTCCTGCTGGACAGAGTTTTGCAAATGGTTGGCAACCATGGTGAGACTGGCGGCCCCGGTATTGACGCCCGCCACAAAGGGAAACCCTGAAATTGCCTTCGGGGTTTCAGAGGTTTGAGGGAGGTATCTCTGACGCTGCAAGGCCCAAAACCGATCGATCTCCGGTTGCCGAGCGCTGTCCCACAGATCTCGGCTCCAGACCAAGGTTTCGACCCCATCCGCTGCCGCCCGCGCCTTGTAACCGGGCAAATCCAGCAACCCACCGACCCAATCGCCCGCCGTGAGCAAAATCGACTGATTCTCTTCAGTCACCAATCGCACTTTTCCCGCAACGATTAGCACCATTTCATCCGAATTCTCGTCCCCCCAAATCGGGTTGCCCAGACGGTAGCGCCTCAGGTCCGCTTGGTCCTTAAATCGAACCTGCTGCTCTGGCGTCAGAGAAGACAGTGGGGGCTGATCCCAGGGGATATTTGTGGCGGTGTCGTTGGTAATCATGGCGGGGGAGACAGGCGAAAGGGGTCAGTTGGCAGCAAAAATATACTGGAGAACAGTAGCCTCGATCGGATGTGCTCGATCGAGGCTATCAGCGAATCTCTACCTAGTCTCCAACTTGGAGTTTGACGTCCATTTTTTGCATTTTTTCCGAGATCCAGCGCTCGAATAGCTCATTGCGAAGGGTCTGTTGTAGCTGGGTGTCATCCATGCTGGCTTCTAGGAATTCCTCAACTCGGAACAAGCCCCACTTGCCTTCTAGCTCTAAAGGACCAATCAGGGTTCCAGGCTTTGAGTCGTCAATCTGGGCGCGGATGCTGTCGGGCAGAGTGCCACGGCTGACAGGTCCCATCATGCCGTTGACCATTTTGTCGTCGGTGATGGAGTGGGCGCGGGCTAGCTGCTCGTAGGTTGCGGATTCTTCTTGAATTTGGATTTTCAGCTCTTCGGCTAGGTCTTGATCGTCCACGATGATGCGAGACAGGATGATCCGATCGAGGAACACCTTCCGCTCAATGAAATATTCCTGAAGCTTATCTTCCGAAACCACCATCTTCAGTTTTTCAACCTTGAAGTTACCGCTGATCTGCTTGTGAAAGTTGGAATAATCGGATCCATTCTTTTGCAGCCATTCCTGAAAAGCGGTGGCATCGCTGAGCTGTTGTTGCAGCCGGAAGTCAATAATGGCTTGCTCAACGACGCCTTCCGGAATTTCTAGGTCAGTGCGCGTTTCGATCTCCTGCTGGAGGATATGCTGGCGCAAAATCCCACCGATGAAGTCTTGAAGCTTGCCAGCGGTCTGGAGATGACGCATACATTCACGTAGCGAGATCTCTTGGTCATCGACGGTCAGAAGGGCTTGGGTCGTCATAGTTCTGAGTTAGAGGGTTTCTGTAAGAGTTAACAATATGTAGACATTCAAACAATATGTAGGCACTTGAGCGCCAATAACATGCATCTCCGAAGACATTTCAATCCTGTTTAAGCGATCGGGATGACTTATGAGCCTGATCTTCCTCAGGTTAGCAACTCTTGGCGAACAAGTCTGTCATACCTAGTGTTTATTTTGCCAGACTAATCGGCATACCACCGAAATTAAAAGCATAGATTAAAAAACTTTGCCATCTAACGGGCTTCACAGTTTTTTGTGGGACAATTCTTAGCCATGCAATTTTTTTGCATTACTCATTTTCACAGTTTGACTGGACGATCGCAGTCTAGGCGAACTTAAATGCGAACCCCCAACAAGACCTAAATTAAGGAAACCCCGCTATGTCACTCCGTCTCGGCGATATTGCTCCCGACTTTACTCAAAATTCCTCTGAAGGCGTTATCAACTTCCACGAATGGATTGGGGATAGCTGGGCTGTGCTGTTTTCGCACCCCGCTGACTATACGCCCGTCTGCACCACTGAGTTGGGCATGGTGTCCAAGCTCAAGGATGATTTTGCAGCCCGCAATGTAAAACCGATCGCCCTGAGCGTCGATAGTGCTGAGTCTCACACAGGCTGGATCAGCGACATCAACGAGACTCAAGGTTGCAGCGTCAACTATCCAATTTTGGCGGATGAAGACAAGAAGGTCTCGACACTGTACGACATGATTCACCCAAACTCCAGCACGGGCAACACCTTGACGGTCCGATCGGTCTTCGTCATCGACAACAACAAAAAGCTGCGCCTCAGCCTCACCTATCCTGCTAGCACGGGCCGGAACTTTGATGAACTGTTGCGAGTGATCGACTCCTTGCAAATGACGGACAACTACGGCGTTGCAACTCCGGCCAACTGGACTGACGGCGGCGACTGCGTGGTGGTGCCTTCCATCTCCACTGAAGATGCCATCAAGAAGTTCCCGAAAGGCGTGACTGAAGTGAAGCCTTACCTGCGTATGACACCTCAGCCTAACAAATAGGGATTTGAGTGTTGAATTTAAAAGCCCGATCGTCCTTATGTTTTGGAAGATCGGGCTTTTTTATGGGACAGAATATGAAGGAATGACTCGATCGCCAAACTCTACGCAACAATCCGCAACCTTTTAGGGGGTTTGAGTGAGCTTTTTACTAACATCACGGGATGTAAATCAAATTGTGAGGATTGTTCATAAAGCAAAAGGAATTGCCTCGCAGCCTTTCTACAGAAGGCTTTTCAGACCGTAACAGCCATCGCAATATATTTGTTTATTGTTCTGATTTTTATGAAAATAAAAACTACAAACTTGAAATGTTAGGTTTTTATAGTCTGAAAATTGTTCTGAGCTAGTTTGAAGCTTTTTTAATCTCTCAAAATCTGTTTTAATCCTTAAATCTAGGCAATTCATTATCGGAAGGGCTATGAATTACAGAGACGATCGCCCATAATCAGCAAGTGAATTCGGAACGACGATCGCCCTAAGTGATTTAGGCGTATCGATGAACCCAATCCCCGCACTTATTTTCAAAATCATTTCACAAGCGCCAGCTTCAACCCCAGCGCAGGAGTCATCAGTTATGAAACTCGCAGTCTACGGAAAAGGTGGCATCGGCAAGTCCACCACCAGTTGTAATATTTCTGTCGCCCTTGCGAAACGCGGCAAGAAAGTACTCCAAATCGGCTGCGATCCAAAGCATGACAGTACCTTCACGCTGACAGGTTTTTTGATTCCGACGATCATCGACACGCTTCAAGAAAAAGACTTTCACTATGAAAACGTCTGGTCTGAGGATGTCATCTATCCCGGCTACGGCGGTGTCCATTGCGTCGAAGCAGGCGGACCTCCAGCGGGTGCAGGCTGCGGCGGCTACGTCGTGGGTGAAACGGTGAAGCTGCTCAAAGAGCTAAATGCTTTTGATGAGTACGATGTGATTTTGTTTGATGTGTTGGGGGATGTGGTGTGCGGTGGATTCGCAGCGCCGTTGAACTATGCAGACTATTGCTTAATCGTGACTGATAACGGTTTCGATGCACTTTTTGCTGCCAATCGCATTGCTGCATCCGTTCGTGAAAAAGCTAGAACCCACCCTTTGCGTCTTGCTGGGTTGATTGGCAATCGCACCTCGAAGCGTGATTTGATTGAAAAATATATTGAATCCGTCCCGATGCCTGTGTTGGAAGTGCTGCCATTGATCGAAGACATCCGCGTGTCTCGTGTGAAAGGCAAAACATTGTTTGAAATGGCGGAAACCGATCCTTCGCTGTTGCCTGTGTGTGACTACTACTTGAACATTGCTGACCAATTGCTAGCGCAACCGGAAGGCGTGGTTCCTGAAAGTGCGGACGATCGTGACCTCTTCACCCTTCTCTCTGACTTCTACTTAAATCCTCAGAATGCCACCAATGCACCGAAGGAATTAGTCGGAGTTTAGAACCAATCGCCCCCTAGCCCCCAATTCTGGGGGAACCGAACTTTACCCAAAATTTTAATATTATGACCACTACTGCACTGGCACAGAATGCTCCTCAAGGTCTTAACCCCGACGCATTGAAGTTTGATTGCGAAACGGGAAATTACCATACCTTTTGCCCCATTAGCTGTGTCGCTTGGCTCTACCAAAAGATTGAAGACAGCTTTTTCCTAGTCGTCGGCACCAAGACCTGCGGCTACTTCTTGCAAAACGCGATGGGCGTGATGATCTTCGCAGAACCGCGCTATGCCATGGCGGAACTTGAAGAAGGCGACATTTCCGCCCAGCTTAATGACTATAACGAACTCAAACGGTTGTGCGATCAAATTAAGCGCGATCGGAACCCTAGCGTGATTGTTTGGATCGGCACCTGCACGACCGAAATTATTAAAATGGACATGGAAGGTCTTGCGCCACGGATTGAAGCCGAGATTGGGATTCCGATCGTGGTCGCCAGAGCAAATGGTCTCGACTACGCTTTCACTCAAGGTGAAGACACCGTGCTTGCAGCCATGGCGCAACGCTGCCCAACCTCCAAGCAAGTCACTAGCGAAGACGAAAAAGTTGAACGTAACGCAATTAAAAAACTCCTCAACTTCGGCAATAAAAAAGAAGACACTAGCGCTGCGCCTATGGTAAAGCACAAGCCTTTGGTGCTTTTCGGCTCCGTGCCCGATCCCGTCGCCACGCAGTTAACCATAGAACTCAAAAAGCAAGGCATCGAAGTCTCCGGCTGGCTCCCCGCAAAACGGTTTACGGAATTGCCCGTAGTTGATGAAGGTGATTTCGTCGCTGGGATTAATCCATTCCTCTCTCGGACTGCCACGACACTCGTTCGTCGTCGTAAAGCGAATTTGATTAATGCACCGTTTCCGATCGGACCCGACGGCACCCGCGCCTGGATCGAAGGCATCTGTAAAGCTTTAGAAATTGAACCGACGGGACTCGCAGAACGCGAAGCACAAGTCTGGGAAAATGTAGAAGACTACGTGAAGCTGATTCGTGGGAAGTCGGTATTCTTCATGGGTGATAACTTACTAGAAGTATCACTAGCGCGATTCCTAATCCGGTGCGGCATGACCTGTCACGAAATCGGAATTCCTTACATGGACAAGCGCTATCAGCAATCAGAATTAGAATTGCTAACGAAGACCTGTCACGAAATGGGAGTGCCATTACCCACCATTGTTGAAAAGCCCGACAACTACAACCAAATCAAACGCATCGAAGCCCTCAAACCGGATCTCGTAATTACCGGAATGGCCCATGCGAACCCGCTCGAAGCCCGTGGTATCACCACCAAGTGGTCAGTGGAGTTCACCTTTGCTCAAATCCACGGCTTCACCAACACCCGCGACGTTCTAGAACTCGTCACCCGCCCCATGCGCCGGAACGAAGCCTTGAACGGATTGGGCTGGGAGAAGCTGGTGCGAGAAGAAGCAAAAGTGTAAATCTGGATTAGTTTTGAATTAAAAAAGATTTCAGCCTAAGATGTACCATAATGCCGTACATCTTGGGCTTTTTAATTATGGATACCGTAAGTGTCAATAAATTTAGAGAAACCTTAAAAGACATAGTGAGTGCTGAGGATTGGGAGCAAGAGCAGGAAACCTTGTATGTGCTGCAAAATATAAATCTAATGCAGCAAATCGCCAAGTCAATGACGACACATTGCGCGAGACAAGGTTATTCACCCACTCCTGAGCAAACCCATGAGATCCTTAGTGTTTGAATCATCTACAAATTTGATGACGACTACATTTATGTATTCGCGATCGGAGGTCATTACGAACAACTGAAATAGAGATCTGATCGGGGGACGATCTTGGCTAAGAACATTAAATCTCACTCGTCATAATGAAGCTCCAGTCACAGTCTTCCATGCCACGGCTAACAACACTTGCTGTCCCGGTTGGCACGATCGATCGATCCGTCAGTTCCTGGACAATCGTACTCCCGATGGGACTACAAAAAAGATGGATATGATCTGGGCTAGCCTCCCAGAAAAGATTTTCTTTATCCAG
>JANMIS010001077.1:0-5042 GCA_031375925.1 Synechococcales cyanobacterium OTE_70_concoct_197_sub | reverse complement strand
CTCTCAGAACTCAAGCTCACGATCGGTCTAGCGGGACAACAGATTGAACCCAGTGCGGATGGATTAAGCCGATCGCAGCCCTATTTGACGCGATACATCGCCTGATGCTCAGCCCCTGACGAGCCGCGCCCAACCCCCAATTCTGGGGGCTTTGATCTTGTGATACTATCCAGTCAAGGTTGGCCTGCTGCCCTTAATGTGATTTTCCTGAGCGATTTTATGCCGTTTAATCTTTACAAATTTTCACGCCGATCGGTCCAGCAGATTTCCAGTCTCGCACTATTGCTGGTTCTGCCGATGGCCCTTGCTAGCAGAACTTCGATCGCCCAGGCCGCCCCAGCCCAGACACTACAACTTCGCGCCAACACCACCGAAGCCAACGCCATCACAGGGGTCGTCGTTGCACGCGGAAACGTCCTCATCACCTACCCCGCCCGCAGCATCGAAGCCACCGCAGCCCAAGCCATCTATTTTAGTAAAGAAGGAAAAATTGTCCTTAGCGGCAATGTTGTTGTCCTCCAAGATGGTGGCGGCAACAGCCTCAAGGGTGACACCATTACCTACCTCGTCAAAGAAGGTCGATTTACCGCAATGCCCCAAGAAGGCCGCCAAGTCGAAGCCACCTACACCATCCAAGACAGTCCCGCCGCCGCACCTGCACCCGCTGCCATCCCCACCAATCCCGCCCCCGCTAAGCCTGTCAAAATGCCCTTCCCGACTGCGCCAAAACCAGAAGGCGTAACCCTTCCCGGCCCTAATCCTGAAAGACAAGAACCTAAATAAATTCAGGCATCAAACCTCAAAGTCTAGGAGTTCCCTTGAAACTGGCACTGGAAAACGTACAAAAGTCCTACGGCAAACGATCGATCGTAAATCGTGTCAGTTTGGCATTCGAGCAGGGGGAAATCGTGGGATTGCTGGGTCCGAATGGAGCTGGGAAAACGACGACTTTTTATATGGCCACGGGACTGGAAAAACCCGATGAAGGTAAAGTCTGGCTCGACGATCGCGACATCACCAATCTCTCCATTGATAAGCGCGCCCTCCTTGGCGTTGGCTATCTCGCCCAAGAGGCCAGCATTTTTCGCTACCTTACCGTCCAAGACAATATTCTTTTAGTGCTAGAACAAACCGGAGTTCCTCGCCATCAATGGACCGATCGACTCGACCAACTCCTCCAAGAATTTCGTCTCGAAAAAGTTGCAAAAACCGAAGCGATCGCCGTCTCTGGGGGTGAACGCAGACGAACCGAACTCGCTAGAGCCTTAGCATCAGGGCCAGATGGACCGAAGTTTTTACTTTTAGACGAACCCTTTGCAGGCGTGGATCCGATCGCCGTCGCCGAAATTCAAGAAATTATCGCCAAACTACGCGATCGAAACCTCGGCATCCTGATCACCGATCACAACGTCCGGGAAACTTTATCCATCACCACGCGGTCTTATATTCTGAGGGACGGCGAGATTCTCGCGGCAGGTAACTCCTCAGAACTCTACGCCAACCCACTCGTTCGGCAATATTACTTAGGTGATAATTTCCAGCCCTGATTTTGGCCTTGAGAGTGCTTTAGAATAAAAGCCTAAGTAAATATCCTGATTTGGCGACTTTGTTTTCCACAGCTTATGTCTAACCCGACGATCGCAGCCACCCAGAAAAAGCCCTTTTCGCCGGGTTTCCCAAAAATCTCCGTTCTCGATCGCTATCTCGCGACGCAGTTGATGCTGCCGTTTAGTTTTGGGGTGGCGGCGTTTTCGTCCATTGGGGTGTCTATTGGCGCGCTGTTTGAATTGATTCGGAAAATCACTACGGCGAATCTTTCCTTTGAGATTGCGGTGCAGGTCTTTTTCTTGCAAATGCCGCTCTACATTTTTTATGCGTTGCCAATGTCGATGTTGCTGTCAACATTGATTTTGTACAGTCGTCTTTCTACTGACAGTGAATTGATTGCATTACGCAGTGCAGGCATTAGCGCTTATCGTTTGGTGGTGCCGACGATTTTGGCAGGCATTGTAGTGACGGGTGTGAGCTTTGCCTTTAATGAAGCGATCGTCCCCATGGCCAATTCACGCGGAACAGAGTTGCTCCAAGAAGCGCTAAATGAAGGCCGCGTCAATATTGTCAGTAACATTGTCAATCCCGTCTATGAAACCGTTACTTTACCCGATGGCAACAAAACGCAACTGCTCACTAAACTTTTCTATGCTCAGAATACTAACGGCAAAGAGATGAATGGCGTGACAATTTTGGATTTGTCTGAGCCGGGAATGCAGGTCTTTGTGGCGGGGCAGCGGGCGGTGTGGAATAACGAGAAGAGTTTTTGGGATATTTTTGATGGGACTTCGTACACCTATTCAGTGGATGGAACGCGGCGTGAGATTTTAAAATTTCAAAAGGCTGTGGTGAACTTTTCACGGACGCCATTAGACTTAGCAAATCGTAAAAAGAATTGGGAAGAAATGACGATCGCAGAATTGCAAGATCTAAAAGCAATTTACGACAAAAGCGGTAATTTCAAAGAATCCCAAACCACATTGCTCAGAATTCAACAAAAAACAGCCACACCTTTTGTTTGCTTAGTGTTTGCTTTGGTCGGCGCGACTTTAGGAATGCGACCTAATCGCCGATCGGGGAAAGGCGCAAGTTTTGCCATTAGTATTGTAATTATTTTTGGATACTATTTGCTGGCATTCATCTGTGACGCGATGGGTAATACCTCAGTGCTGTCGCCATTTGTAGCGGCTTGGTTGCCGACGATCGTAGGTTTGACCTTGGGCGCGGGCTTATTGGTGAAAGCGGCGAGATAGCCGCTAGGATCCAATCTTAAAAATTTGCAAAGCTGACTCTTCCTCAACGGGACTGGGTTGACCTAACGATTTGCCCAAAACGCTAGCGCAAAAGGAATAATGTTGTAATCTAGAGAGTCTATGCAGTGTTAGGTGTGCTATGGCTAATGCAATCACTCAATCTCAAAACACAACCGCTCAAAACATAACCGCTCAAAACATAACTGCTCAAAACATAACCGCTCAAAACACGACCAGAGCTATCCTCTGCGTTGATGACGAAGAAAGTATTCTCGATAGTCTCAAAGAACAACTCAAGCGATCGTTTGGGCGGCAGTTCTTATATGAGACGGCGAATAGTGCAGAGGAAGCGCTTGAGGTGATTGATGAACTCGTGGGTGATGCGATCGATGTCTTGATTATTGTTTCAGACTGGCTCATGCCCGGAACCCGAGGGGATGAATTTTTAGTCCAAGTTCATCAGAGATATCCTGAAATCGTGACTATTATGCTCACAGGACAGGCTGACGAATCTGCGATCGATCGTGCCCGCAAGCAAGCTAATCTCCACACCTGTCTCCGCAAGCCCTGGCGAGAGGAAGAATTAGTGAGTACGATCGTCACGGGCTTGTCACGGGCTTAGAGTCACGCTTAGATGTATCATAAGATCTATAACAATATAATAAAAATCTTATAGTGATTGGATGTGGAATGATTTAAAGCCATAAACCTCCAATCTCATCTCTTTTACAACATATTGTCTAAACGTTATGCAATCCGCCCCTCCCCGTGACTTTGCCATCATCTGTGTCGATGATGAAGCCTCTGTTTTAGATAGCCTCAAAGAACAACTGAAGCGGCAATGCCCAGGTTGCGTGATTGAAATTGCAGAAAGTGGTGAAGAAGCCTTAGAAATCATCCAAGATCTACAGGCAGAAAACTGCCCCGTGGCCCTGGTAATCTCTGACCAGATCATGCCCGGAATGAAGGGCGACGAGCTTCTCACCGCCATCCATCAGCAGAGTCCCGCCGTCTTAAAAATTTTACTCACGGGCCAAGCCGCCCCTGATGCCGTCTTTCGCGCAGTCAACCAGGCCAATCTTTACCGCTACATCGCCAAACCCTGGGAGGAAGCCGACCTCCGCCTCACTGTCACCGAAGCCTTGCGGCGCTACCAGCAAGACATTCAACTTGCTTACCAAAATGAAGCCCTGCGGACCATCAACGCGAGCCTAGAGCAAAAAGTACAAGAGCGCACCGCCGAACTGCAACAAGCCAAAGACGTTGCCGAATCGGCCAATCGCGCCAAAAGTACCTTTCTCGCCAACATGAGCCATGAGTTGCGCACGCCCCTCAGTGCCATCATGGGCTTTAGCGAACTCCTCAGCTACGACAGCAACCTGACGCCCAAGCAGTCAGACTCGGTTCGGGTGATCAACCAAAGCGGCAACCATTTGCTGAGCTTGATTAATGACGTGCTCGAAATGTCGAAAATCGAAGCAGGTCGCCATTCTGTGGAGACCTTAGATTTTAATTTGCAGAATCTACTAGAAGATCTGCACACCATGATGAAGCTTAAAGCTCAAAGTAAAAACCTAATTTTAAATCTAGAAATCTCGCCCGATGTTCCCGAATGGGTCAACACCGATCAACGTAAATTTCGCCAGATTGTCATCAACCTCCTCGGCAATGCCATCAAATTCACCGATCGTGGCCAAATCATCCTGCGCCTCACGATCGCCCGTTCTGAAACGAACGATCGGCGCTTGTGTTGTGAAGTGTTAGACACAGGCCATGGCATTGCACCCCATGAAATGAGTCAAGTTTTTGAAGCCTTCATGCAGACGACCACCGGACGAAATGCCCAGACAGGAACTGGACTCGGGCTATCGATTAGTCGTCAATTGGCCCGCATTATGGGCGGAGACTTAACCGTGACCAGTGAAGTGAACGTCGGGTCTCAGTTCTGCTTGACGGTTCCGTTTAAAGAAGCAGAATCACTCACCCAGAATGAGGCATTAACCCCTCGCATCATCGGGCTTCTCCCCGATCAGCCCACGTACCGAATCCTAATCGCCGACGACACCCTAGAAAATCGTCGCCTTCTGACCGAAATATTGAGTCAGATTGGATTTGAAGTGCGGGAGGCGGGGAATGGTCGTGCCGCGATTCTATTGGCGGAGCAGTGGCAGCCGCAGTTGATCTTGATGGACTTGAGGATGCCGGACATGGATGGGATCACTGCGATGCGCTATCTCC
>JANMIS010000957.1:0-1158 GCA_031375925.1 Synechococcales cyanobacterium OTE_70_concoct_197_sub | reverse complement strand
CCAACGAATCGAGTTGTTCGTTTCTTAACCATCTTGACGAATTCCTCCCCAATTAAGCCGCGAAAAACACGTTTGATACCATACGCAAGCAAACAACAAATAGAAACAATTCCGAACAACCCAAATTCCAAGCGGGCGATTCCGAGCATTTGCATGCCGACAACAACAAGCAAACCCAAACCAAAGATCCACATAATCATCCCATATGCCATCGCAAAGACGGGCATGCGAGGAGCAACAGGTCGCTTCACTCCCCACAGAACGCTGTTGATAGAACCTATCCAGTATTGCCTGGCTTGTTTATACAAATTTGGATACTCAAGTATATCACTCACGAGATAGTAACCATCAAGTCTGATAAGCGGATTGAAATTCATCAATGATCGCGAACCACAGGTTGTTAGGAGCAGAAAAGCCAAATAGTTGATGGTCGAGTCCAGTGTTGTAACTCGCCAAACCAGCACGCTCATCGCCCAAATACACAAATCGCAGTACCCACCCGCAAGTGTGATGGAAAGCCGCTTCCACTTTTCACGTATGATCCAAGCGTCAGATACATTCACATACAAGCATGGGAAAAATAGCAAAAACAAGCAGCCTGCTTCGGTCACTTCACCACCGAATCGTTTGCAGGTGGCTCCATGCCCAAGCTCGTGAATAATGGTTGCAGACACGATCGCCACGATGGTAATCACCAACGACTCCCATCGAATCGCATTGCGAAAACCAGCGAACAACTCGGCCGAGTTTGTGAGCATCACGAAAAGCGAAAACAACATCATGGAGACGGTCGCTAACAGAAACGACTTTGTCCAAAACACTGGGAACGCATCGACAAACCAATTGAGAAACCGGTTTGGATTAACAAGCGGCACGCGGTAGTAAAGCAAACTCCCGCCCCGACCATTTGGTTTGACGACTTCATCGTCATCGTCGTCCTCCTCGGATAGCTGCTTTGTTCCGGTTGCGGAAACTGCGTATTGGCGGGCATCTTGCAATAGCTGCCTGCTGGCCAGGGTCTTTAGGAAATCCTGGAAGTCAGCAAACTCTAAAGTATCTCCAAACCTATCAAAGAATGGACCCTTGAGTTTGTAATGCGAGACCCCTTTTTTCAATTCTTGTAGTAGAAAGGCCTCCTGCACACCAACTCGATAATAT
>JANMIS010000903.1:0-12561 GCA_031375925.1 Synechococcales cyanobacterium OTE_70_concoct_197_sub | reverse complement strand
ATTCAAAGTTTCAGCGATACGAAGATCGTAGTTTTGTACCCCTGCGCCCCAAAACAGAATGATGCTATTTCGCATTGTCAACGCGAGGCCAATGGAAATGATGATCAAAGTGGTCGGAGTTGCACGTCCTCGGCGCATTCTGGCCCAGAGGACTTGTTCAGTCAACAGTGCAAATCCAATGACGGCAATTGTAGAAATCAGCATCGCTGCCCAGACATTCAGGCCCAAATTATTGAGTAACAATGTCAAATAAGCGCCCAATGTCATGAAATCACCATGGGCAAAATTTGAAAGGCGTAGAATGCCGTAGGTCAAGGTGAGGGCGATCGCCGCGAGAGCCATGATGCTGCCCAGGGACAACCCGTTCACCACCGATTGAATTAACTGTTCCATATCCCGATCGCTAACTCCAAAACAAACCCTTGTAAATTCTACGATTCTTCGTCATCCAAATCGTCCCAATCCTCCAATTCTTCGAGACTCTGAATCTCATTCCTAGGCCCCTCAGAATTGAGGGTTGGGGGGCTTTCCGTCATCGTCTCAGGCGGCAGCTCCAGCGCGATCGAACCCAGCTTACCAATGCGAAAGTCATTGAGAATCAAGTTGGCTGCCCGCTCTTTATCCCCTTGATATTTCAGTTCACCCAAAGCTTCTAGAAATGATTCGCCTGTGATTTCAGTGGCGTTAATTTTGTAATGATGGGTTAGCGCCTTCTCTTGGCCTAGGTCTTTGATCAGGTCAACCAATGCCGAACCGACCCGCTGGTGATCGTAAGCGGCTTGTCCAATGTCATCGCACATGGCCAGTTTGACGGCTGAAGTTTGGTCTTCTAATTTGTTGGGCAAGACACCGGGAGCATCCAAAAGCTCAACTTCATCAGAAATGCGAACCCAGCGCAACGATCGGGTCACCCCAGCCTTCCGCGCACTTTCTACCACTCGTTTACCAATTAAGCGATTAATCAAGGCCGATTTTCCCACATTGGGAAAGCCGATCATGACGCAGCGGATGGGTCTAGGCAACATGCCCCGATCGCGACGACGACGGTTAATCGCAATACCCGCTTGCTTAATTGCCCCGGCCAGTTCCTTGATTCCGCGACCACTCTGACCGTCTGTAAACTGCGGCGCAACGTCATGTTCTTTCAGCCAATCAAACCACTGCGATCGGACCTCATCCGGGATCATATCCATACGATTCATCACCAGGACCCGCCCCTTCGCCCCGATCCACTTACTCACATTGGGATGATGGGTCGCAAAAGGAATCCGTGCATCGCGGACTTCCAAAATGACATCCACTTTCTTAAGTTGATCGGTCAGCTTTCGCTCAGCCTTAGCAATGTGACCGGGATACCACTGGACAGGAGGCGTTGACATATAAGTGAAACTAAAAATCTGCTAGAGCACATACCCTAGCAGATTATGCGCTCGTAAGATGTTTCGATGTGCTACTAAACAACAAACCCCCGACTCTACGACGTAATGCGCTGGTCGTTTAATCGTCGTTCTAACTTTTGTTGACGGAGAGCGTTCATCCCTAAGAACGCTAAGTTCCGCTCGGTGCGGAGTTGTGAGCTTAAGTGGGGCAGATATTGCCGGATTAAATTCGTAATAAAGATCGCATCTCCACCCGTAATGAAGATAGGGCTACTAGGGAAACGGGTCAACCAATCTTGGATGTAACCATTAATACTGGAGGCAATGCTATACAGCACGCCACTGGAAATAGATTCCGCCGTATTCATCGCCCAGCGATTGGGGAGGGCAAGATTTTCTAGCATCAAAGTCGGCAGGGCTGCTGTGGACTGCCCCAAGGACTGAAGCTGAAGCCGTAATCCCGGCAAAATCGCACCCCCAACCAAAGATCCCTCGCCGTCCGCGCCTGTCAGCGTCAGTGCGGTCCCACAGTCAATCACCAACGCTGCGCCGAATCCCAACTGCACGGCACCCCATGCGGCGATCGCCCGATCGCCCCCAAGGGTTGGGTACGTCTTCGTCAAAGGAATATCCTCTAAAGTGAGTACATGCGATCGGAGATACTGTTGCCAAAACTGGGTCTGGTGAGGCACGACAGAGATCAGCCACAGGTCTGGCATATTGTCCCACTGAGGCAATGCAACGCTTTCATCCAATAGCTGACAACGATGAAAATTAAACTGATTAATGATGAGTCGTTGAATCGCGAAGGCATCCAGATGGCAGGTATCCCAGCTCGACTGCAACACATCTCCCGAGAACCAAGCCCAGTGCAACCGGGAATTTCCAATGGATAAGCCCAGCCATTCGTCAGATCTCCCAGGCTCCGATCGCTTCCGAAAAGACTGCCGTACACGTTGCGGACTGGAGAAAGGACTGAGGGAAGAGGTCAAATCGGTTGAGGAAAGTCGCATATAAGCTCTGGGGGGAGAAGATTGTGTCTAGCGCTGAGATATCTATTCAGATATTTACACTGCGGTGATATTAATTCTATACAGAAAAAGATTGGTCAGTGTAATTTACGAGATTCTATGGCTTTTTTCAAAGAAAAAGTGTGAAATCTCAGGTAATTTACTGAGCTGACGTATGAATTTTTCAGGTAAAAAACCCTAAATATTCTTGGATATTAATTCCTTTTTAAGATAAAAGATCCTGGTAGGGTGGAATTTGAAGATAGCCTTCTTCTTTGACGGCTACGTGGGTGCTCTGTTCTAGGGCGATCGTCGCGACTTCTGTTGCTGTTAGGCTGCCACTCGCCGCTAACTTGAGGGAGAGGCTTTGTAGAAGGCCGAGGTGCTGCTCTAGAAGTGTGTGGGTTTCGTGGCACAGTTTTCCTAGCATTGACTCTACCTCTTTATCAGTCTGGTATTTGTCTAGAGCGTAGCCATACTCCAGCACATAGTTCGCTTGGAATTTAGGATTGAAGCCGTATTTTCGGATGTAATCTACGGCTAAGGCGGTGGCTTGTTCACGATCGTGGCTGCGGCCAATGGAGGCGTTGCCCTTCCCGAAGATGAGTTCTTCTGCGATGCCACCCGCGAGGTAGATCTGGATTTTGTAGATTAGGTTTTGTTCGGTTTCATGGATTTGGTGAGGGAAGGTGAAGCCGCTGGCGTAGCTGCTGGCGACTTTGGATTTAAGCTGAAGGGGCGCGAGACCGAAGAGCATCATGTAGGCGACCGCATGACCGGACTCGTGAACACTGATGTTGGCGATCGTGTCTTCGAGGTTGCTGTTGCGAACTTGGTCAATCCGTCCGACGAAGGGCAATCGTTCGACCTGGGTGCCGATCGTGGCGCAGAGATGGCTACTCTTGAAGTCATAGTGAATGCTAATGTCTGGATGCTGTTCTGTTAAGGCAATGAATAGGAATTTCGAGAGATTGGTTTCTAGAATATCGACAATGCTGGAAAAAACAGGACGCACGCCTTGAACGGGGAAGACGCCATTGCGATAAATCAATTGATGAATGCTTTCATCAACCTTCAAGATGATGCCAAACTGGTTGAACGTTTTTTCAATAATATGATTGACTTCTTTGATAATTAATTGCTCAAAATGCACTTTTTTTAAGCTGCGATAAATCAAATGAATATTGCCGAACCTAGCCACCTGCTCGGGTCTAAACTTATGGCTGAGGGCATTTTTGATATCGACGATCGTAATTTTTTGAGTGAAGGCGTGGAAAATGTCGGCGTCAATGTCGGCTTCTGAGATTTGGTGGGCCATGTGGAAGGCTTCGTCGAGGTTGCCGCTGATGAGGATCAATGTTTTTGCATGATCGACGGGTTCGTAGATTTGCTTTTTTCGTTTGGCCTGTTGAATGAGATCCAGCATTTGCATTTGCGATAGATCCGTCATGGCTTCTACCTCCATGTCAATTTGCAGCATTCCCTTGAGGTCCTGCGCTTCGTAGAGATTGAGCATGGGGTTTTCGTCTAGACCTTCTTCGCCGCGTGCTTTTCGACGCTTTAAATCTTTTTGTTGGAAAAGGTAGCTTTGTAAATAGGCATCAAGGTTGTCGCGTTCTCGTTTGGATAGTTTCCCATCGCTGAGGAGTTCCCAGAAGTCGGTGAATTTTGTACTTTGAATTGGGGTTCCGTCTGGATTTAGGGTATTAAACCGCTGAATTTCATCGAAGAGGACGATCGCAGGCTTGCTGTCATTAATGCCATTGCTATTGAGGATGGCGGCGACGGAATTGGACCAGGAGGTGCTGTCGATGTTGCTGAGTTCGACTTCGGTGAAGCGGTCTTGGAAGTCTAAGATTTTGACGAGGCGACGCACTAGGTCGGTTTTGCCAACGCCCGTCATGCCCCAGAGGTTGACGATAATGGGTCGGGTGAGGATCTCTGGCAGTAAGTACCAGATCTGAATATAGTCCAATAGGCTATCGATCGTGTCATCAATGCCGACAAAGTGAGTTTTGAGTTCGGTGCGAGCGTGCTCTAGAGTTGCTTTCCGAGTTGCGATCGCTTCAAAATCTACCTTCACACCGAACCTCATGCGTAAAAACTTGTTCTATCGTAACGAAATTTGCAAAAATCTGCTGGTTTTAATCAAAGTAGAAAGACTCACAGCACATCTGCAAAAGCCGGACGCAATCGCTTATAGACAACAATTCCCAGCACAAAAACGATCGCACTCACAACCCACAGCACGACCCATTCCTGAAGATGTCGCACCTGGCCCCAAAGAATTAAATCGCGATACAGATCCGCCAAAATACCCCCCGGATTCCAACGCATAAAAGGACGAAATACCTTTGGCACTGTCTCGATCGGATACATAATTGGCGTTAAATAAAATAACAAATTCACTGCGATCGACACCGTTTGAGGAATATCTCTTAAAAATACCGTCAAGCCTGCTAGGAGATAGCCAACGCCCGCCGTTAGCATCAACTGCGGAATCCAAACCAATGGTAATAGCAACAGCGTTAGATGCACAGTCTTCAATGCAAAAGCCACCGCTGTAATTAAAATCACCATGCCAATAGTACTATCCACAAAAGCCGTTGCGATCGGCACCAATGGCAGCAGAATCAATGGGAAAACCACCTTTTTAACCAGATTTGGCTGATTCACCACCGACATTGCACTGCCCATAAAGCTCAAGGTCATCGCATTCCAAGGCACCAATCCCCCAAATAACCACAACCCAAACAGCACCGTGTCATCCATCACCGCAGCCTTGGGCAGAGCCGCTTGGTTGAGCTTAACCTTCAATACGATCGCAAACACAAAGGTATAGATCACAAGCTGTGTTACCTGATGGGCCACGGACCAAAAGTTGCCAAATATCGATCCTTGATATCGCGATGCTAACTCCCGCTGGACCAGCACTCGCAGCAGGTTCAGCTTCATACCCAAAGCATTTTCCGTCACGATTCGGCTGAGGCGCTGGCTGAGGCTTTTAGGGATCAGTCGATTGGGGCGAGTCGAGGGGGACATTCTAGCTAAACCCGTAAAGTATGGAGTGATCCTACCCTTTTCAGGTACTCTTATCATTGTTTCTATGAGCAACTGTGCTGTGTCCCAAGACCTTGCCATTTCCCTTCACAACGTCTCAAAATGCTTTAAGCGTTACGAGAAACCGATCGATCGGCTCAAGGAGGCATTGCAACCGAGCAAGCGACGATCGGATGACTTCTGGGCTTTGCGCAACATTAATTTAGAAATTCCACGGGGCGAAACCTTCGGCATCATTGGCCAAAACGGCTCCGGCAAAAGCACCCTGCTCCAAATCATTGCAGGCACCCTCACCCCAACCACAGGCACACTTCAAGTCAATGGCCGCATTTCTGCGCTCTTAGAACTCGGCAGCGGCTTCAATCCCGAGTTTACAGGTCGTCAAAACATATTTCTCAATGGTCAAATTCTCGGCTTAAGTCAGATGGAAGTGATGGAGAAATTTGATGACATTGCGGCCTTTGCTAATATCGGGCAATTTATCGAACAGCCTGTTAAAAGCTATTCCAGCGGGATGATGGTTCGGTTGGCCTTTGCGGTGGCTATTAATGTCGAACCAGAAATTCTCATCGTAGATGAAGCGCTGTCTGTGGGCGATGTGAAATTTCAAGCGCGCTGTATGAAACGAATTCGGGATCTCAAAGAGAGCGGGGTCACGATTTTATTTGTTTCCCACGATGCCAGTAGCGTCAAGATGCTCTGTAGCCAAGCGGTTTTGCTGAACCATGGCGAACAGATCATGCTGGGCAAACCCAATAAAGTCGTCGATCGCTATGCCGCAATGATGAGTGCAGACGACCCAGACTCGATCGCGGAAGACCTAAAAGCGATCGCTCACCGTCAATCCAGCGACCCAGAACCGGACGGCCAAGTAGTGAAGACTTCAACAGTGGATCTCGCCACTACAGAACTAATTGCCCATCAATATGGGAATAAGCATGTCTCTATTCAGCAGGTGCGTCTATTCAACGATCGAAACCAAACCACTGAACGTTTTAAGCGAGGAGAAAATCTCAAGATTGCAATTAATTTAATTGGGCAAATCGAAACGTTGGATTTGATTGTGGGTATTTCGATTCGGAATTTACTCGGGGTCGTGGTCTACGGCACTAATTCCCAAATCCTTACCGGAAAGCTACTCAATATCAAACCCCAAGAAGCACTCAATATTTGTTTTGATTGTCCTTGTCAGATTAATCGCGGGGCCTATACCGTTACGATCGGTCTTCACTCTGAGGAAGGATTAAGCTATGACTGGGTGGATGAAATGATTGTTTTTGAGGTGGAAAACGATCGTAAGTGTGATGGCATGGTTGATTTGGGGGCTAGCATTTCGATCGAATCGAATCTCACAGGTTCAGTTGAATCCATAATTTGATCGCGAGACAAAAGTGATAAGTGTCACACATCGCCTTACAATATTACGGCTGTAATTTGGATAAGACCTTGATCGAGCGCTATACACTCCCGGAAATGGGTGCAATCTGGAGCGACGAATATAAGCTTCAAACCTGGTTGAAAGTGGAAATCGCCGTCTGCGAAGCACAAGCTGAACTCGGCTATATTCCCAAGGAAGCCGTGGACACGATCAAGGCAAAAGCAAAATTTGATATTGCCCGCGTCCTTGAAATCGAAAAAGAAGTCAAGCACGACGTGATCGCTTTCCTCACCAACGTCAACGAATACGTCGGCGATGCAGGTCGCTACATTCACCTCGGAATGACCAGTTCCGACATGCTGGACACTGCCCTGTCTTTGCAAATGGTGGCAAGCTTAGACTTAATCATGACGAAGCTAGAAGCCTGCATCCAGGCGATTCGCTATCAGGCGCAGCAGCATCGCGACACCATCATGATTGGCCGATCGCACGGCATCCACGGTGAACCCATTACCTTTGGCTTTAAACTCGCAGGCTGGCTAGCGGAAATGCTGCGGAACCGCGATCGGCTGTGCATTTTGAAAAAGACGATTGCCATTGGTCAGGTCTCTGGCGCAGTCGGCACCTACGCAAATATCGACCCAAAAATCGAAGAAATTACCTGTCAATTGCTTGGACTTCAGCCGGATGCGGCTTCAACGCAGGTCATTTCCCGCGATCGTCATGCGGACTTTATGAATACCCTGGCATTAGTCACGGCTTCCATTGAAAGGTTTTCAGTGGAAATCCGAAATCTACAGCGCACGGACGTATTGGAAGTGGAGGAATATTTTTCCAAGGGCCAGAAGGGATCCTCGGCAATGCCCCACAAGCGCAACCCGATTCGATCGGAGCGGCTGACGGGGATGGCGCGCCTAGTGCGTGGGTATGCGGTGTCGGCGTTGGAAAATGTGGCGCTGTGGCATGAGCGGGATATTTCCCACAGTTCTGTGGAGCGGGTGGCGTTTCCGGATGCCTGCATTTTGACGGATTTTATGTTGCACGAGATTACTGAACTGGTGAAAAACCTTTTGGTCTATCCCGAAAACATGAAGCGCAATATGAACCTTTATGGCGGAGTCGTGTTCAGTCAGCGGGTGCTGTTGGCGCTGGTCGGCAAAGGCATGGGTCGCGAGGAAGCCTATGCGATCGTCCAAGGTTGTGCCCACACGGAATGGAACGTGGAAGGCGGTAATTTCCGCGCTCGGATTGAGGAGAATGCTCAAGTTCAAGCGCATTTAAATGCGGCGGAGATTGAGGATTGTTTTGATGCGAGACATCATTTGAAAAACTTGGACCAGGTGTATCAACGCTTGGGAATTTAACAGAGACCCGTTGGCATCGCCTCTCGGAACGGGAATCCCCCTAAATCCCCCTTAAAAAGGGGGACTTTGAATGAGAGTTAAATTCTTGTTCCCCCTGTTTAAGGGGGCCAGGGGGATCGGGTATTTTGGACAAACCAAGGATTTTTAAACATTTCCCTGATAACTGTTGTCATAAGTAAGGACGATCGATGCCAATTCAATCTGATGCTGAATTCAATTCTGTTGACGAGGATTCTATCAGTCGTTCTAGCAATCCATTAATCTACTTTTTACCCGTTGGGTTGCTCGTCTACACCTTACTGTCAGCCTATCAGATTGATTTTCGAGCCTTTTATGTTGCTGCCCGATCGGTCTTACTCGGTCTAGATCCCTATCTCAATCCCGTCACGCAATTTCCTGAACTCTATGCGGCGATTAATGCGGAAGGTAATGTTGCGTCTGGATTTATCTATCCGCCATTAGCTGCACTATTGTTTTTACCGTTGGGGTTCTTGCCCTATGCAGTATCCAAGATTGTTTTTAGCGCGTTAATTCTAGCGAGTTTAGTTGCGGTGTGTTTGTTGTTTGCAAAACAGCGGGACGATCGACTCCCAACTCCCGGCGAAGCTTTTCTATTCATTACCTGTAGCTTTCCATTGCTTGCCACCTTTGAGCGCGGCCAGATTGACTTAGTGATTGTATTACTGACCTGGCTTTCGTTTCAGCTTTACCGTAGTCAAAAACTCGTACAGTCTGCGCTGCTGCTGGGTTTAGCTATTTGCATCAAAATCTTCCCGGCGATCGTCATTGTCTACTACTTAATCAAACGGCAGTTTAAGATCGCAGCTTATTCGATCGTCAGCACAATTGGGTTATTCTTACTGCCCCTGCTGTATTTCAAGCCCTCGGTATACTTACACTTTTTCCAATTCGTCCTGCCAAATTTGTTTGGGAAAATTACTACTTCTGAAGTGATCAATACCCATGGGCAAAGCGTAATTAATAATGTTGTTGTTGCGATCGAAGGGAATGGTCTCTTTGCCCTTCAGGACTTTGCCAATGGCTACATGAATCCACTGTTGCAAAACAATACGATCGGTTCCTTTATCGTCGGTTCCGTTTTATTAACAATTTTATTGAGAGTAACGAAGTGCAGTAGTTTAATTTATCAGTTTTACGCCGCTCTTAATGTGATTAATTTTATCAATCCTCGTGCTTGGATTATGGGATTAGTTTGGTATATTCCCATGTTTCTTCATCTGTATCCCATTGTTAAATCCAACCGCGATCGTTTTTTCATTCTCCTTCCGCTTTTCATGCCGCCCTTTACCAATCTCAACGGCTTTCTGGCCTATGCGGTGGCGATCGGGTTTGCGGGGACGGATAGAGAAGCTGTTCTCAAATGATGCTAGGAATGCGATCGTAAGCTTCTTCATTTCGTTTCATCGCTTCCCAGATATCAATTTTCTGTTGAAGATTCAACCAAAGCTGCGGTCCATTCCCCATTGCTTTTCCGATACGAATTGCTAAATCTACACTGATGGTCTGCTGACCTTGAAGGATAGCATTCACGGTTTGGACAGAAATATCTAAAACCCGTGCAATCTGCTCAGGACTAATTCCTAAGTCATCCAAAACATCTTCTAAAACTTCACCTGGGTGAAGTGGCTTGATTTTCCGTTGTGGTCCTGCAATGATTTCCATGGATTTTGGGGTTGATTGAGGATAAGTTAATGGGTTGTCAGTTAATGATAGTCTTCCAAATCAACATCGGATGTCTCTCCATTCTTAAATGTAAACGTAATTCTCCAGTTTCCTGAAACCCGAATTGACCAAGTACCTTTTCGATCGCCCTTCAATGAATGGAGCTTGTATCCCGGCAAAGCAATATCTTCGATCGATACATTAAAACCATATCTTATTAACCGCCACCCACGATCGTCACAACCTCCAGCCGATCGCCCTCCTGAATCACTGTCTTGGGCCAAAACTGTCGATGCAAAATCTCGCCATTGTATTCGATCGCCACGAGTTTCGGATTCATCTTCAATTGTAAAAGCAAATCCGGCAGCAGCATGTCAGCATTGCACTGCTGATCCTGACCATTCACTGTGAGATTGATCATTAAATTAACCATGATGTACTCCCTGAAGCTGAGAAAGAAAATACTGTGTTGCTAATTTCGGTTGACTGGAACCCATAATAGCCCGCACCACTGAAACGCGCTTTGCACCCGCCTCGATCGCCGCCTTCACGTTATCCATATCAATGCCCCCAATCGCAAACCAAGGAATCGTACAATGGGCCGCTGCATACTGCACATACTCATAGCCCGAAGCCGCTTTCCCAGCCTTCGTCGGGGTCTCATGTACAGGGCCAACGCCAATGTAATCAGGACTCTCCGCCATTGCTTTTAAAAACTCATCTGGACTCGTGGTCGATCGGCCAATAATCTTATCGGGACCCAGCATCTTGCGGGCAAAAGCATAGGGCAAATCATGCTGACCCAAATGCACACCGTCTGCATCTACGGCGATTGCCAAATCAATCCGATCGTTCACAATGAACAGCGCATCATAACGATGGCAAAGTTCACGCAGCTTTAAAGCATGGGCATACCGCACATCATCATCAACATTTTTATCGCGATATTGAACCAGTCTTAATCCCCCTTGCAAGGCTGCTTCTACCGTTTCAATCAAGGTCTTAGAAGGTGACGTGACGAGATAAAGCTGGGCTTGTTGAAGTTTTAGATGACGAGGTGAGGAACGCATAATCAGACTATCTAAGCTGTAGGTCTTGTATCGCAATTGTTTCATGACGGCCCCCATTTCAGGGCTGTAAATCTTACCGTACTCCTCTAGGACGCGTAGCGACTCTTCAATGCGACAGAGATTGGCTTGTAGAACCTGCGGAATATCCGATCGCACCGCCTCAAATGGATGCGTAATCCCAGTGCCTAGATCTCCATCGGTATCCCGCGCCGATCGAAACTCCGACCGATGCCACTGACCTAGGGTTTGGCGCATGGATTTGCACTGTTCGCTGAGCTTCGAATCATTCAGTCCAAATCGACACCAATCCTCAATCACCCGCAATCCCTCACGGGCACGATCGAGGTTTGCATCCAAAATGCGATGGAGAGCGATTGTGGCATTTAGAGCAGTCATAGGAATTTTGAATTGAGAAGATTGAATTGAGAAATTTGAATTGAGAAATTTGAATTGAGAAGTTTGAATAGGGGGACTCAAAACATTACCGAGTTTCGATCCAACCATTGACCAGGAGAAGAGCGATCGATGCCGTAATCAATAGACCCAATACAAACCCTGGAATAAACGTTAACAATCCAAAGCCCCGCAGGCCCCAGACAAACAGAGTCAACCCCACCACAAACCAAAATACAAACACCCGTGAGTCTCTTGACGATTGCATAACCCGCTCCTTGTAAAGCTATAGGATATTACGAACACAATGAGGAATCATGAAATTATTACAACTATACAGAAGTCGTCAAACTAAAGGGCCTATTTGACAGGTTGCCCACTCTCAAAGCTCAGTACAGTTTGCTAAATCTTCACTTTAAGATGAGGTTTCACCCCACCGTACGGAAGAGGTGAAAACTGATTGAAGCGTCTAAGGTACTGTAAGCGAGATACAGCCATCGTTATTCATTCACCCGTTCCCAAGGAAAACTGCATCATGGTCGCTGCTCAGATTAACTCTCAATCCCATCCCAATCTAAAAGCACTTCTCCAAGGCGAAATCCTTCTCCAGACGAGACCTCACTCAGCTTGGGGCGGGGCGGTTACAGCACAGATGTATTTGCCAATGCCCTACACCGAAGTCTGGGCACAACTAACTGATTACTCCCGCTGGACGCAATTTTTCCCAGACCTGACGCGCAGCGAAGTGATTAGTTCTACCATTCAAGCCAGCGGTGCGACCGTGAAACGCAAAGCCAAGCGTCTTTACCAAGTTGCCAGCAAAGCCTTCCTATTTCTAACAGCCCAGGTCGAAATCTATCTTAAGGTGATGGAAAACTATCAGCAGAGTATTCAGTTCTCTCTGGAGTCTGGTAGTTTTAACGACTTCACCGCAGACCTTGAACTGGAGTCCTGCGGTGAAGGCACGATTTTGACCTACTCAGTTCAGGCTACACCCACTATCCCCGTGCCCAGTGCCTTTATTCAGCAGGCCATTCGGATGGATCTTCCCAGCAATATGAAGCAAATGCGCCATGTCATCTGCCGATCGCGCTAACCCTAAGCTCTACATAAATCCCACTTAAGTAAATTCCGACCAACCAACCTAGATGAAAATTGGTTGGGGTAACAAACTCAGCATTTCATGACCTCGGTATAGCGTGACACCGGGGTTTTTGATGGGCA
>JANMIS010000781.1:0-2333 GCA_031375925.1 Synechococcales cyanobacterium OTE_70_concoct_197_sub | reverse complement strand
CGGGCACGGGCCACCAGTTCCTTAGGGCTAAAGGGCTTGACTAGATAATCATCAGCCCCGGTAGATAGACCAATAATCCGATCGATTTCCTCACCTTTGGCCGTGAGCATCAGAATGTAGGGATCTTTGAGACCTGGCTTCTGGCGGATGCGAGCACAAACTTCTAA
This sequence comes from Synechococcales cyanobacterium OTE_70_concoct_197_sub, assembly GCA_031375925.1. Lineage (GTDB taxonomy): Bacteria > Cyanobacteriota > Cyanobacteriia > Leptolyngbyales > Leptolyngbyaceae > JAAFJU01. The sequence continues at coordinate 2,166 of JANMIS010000781.1, read as the reverse complement.
ACCATCGAGACCGGGGATCATGAGATCTAGGATGATCAGGTCCGGCTGCATTTCTTGAAATACTGTTAACGCTGTCATCCCATCCCGGCACACTCGGCAGGTAAAGCTCTCTTTTTCTAAGTAGAGCTGAAGCAGTTCAGCAATTTCAACTTCATCTTCAACAATTAGGATTTGCATCGGGGATTTGCAGACTGGAGTGGACAGATAAACATGACGCTCCTACAGAATACGGGAGCCGATCGCACAATAGATTCAAGAAACGAGTGCTGTTTTCCGTACTCATCTCTAAGGGTTTAGATTGAGATCCTCAGAATGACCTCAGGGTAGGGGATTAGGGGGAAGTTATAAGTTTAGCTTGCGCTTTCTAGAAGGCCCTGCTATATTAATTGAGCTGAAGGAAACGGGTGCTGAAAGGCAAAGCGTTTTACAAGCTAAATAGCGCGGGATAGAGCAGTCTGGTAGCTCGTCGGGCTCATAACCCGAAGGTCCATGGTTCAAATCCATGTCCCGCTACTTTAAAAGAAAGGTTCAAGGTTTAAAAGCTTTGAACCTTTCTTTTTGCTAAATTCTAGCCAGAAACTGGGTTGGAAAAGCGATCGGTTGTGATTCACAATCCTCTTGTACAATGCACTATCCTAGAGATAGACACTTGAGGCGCGTGGGTCCTGTGGGTTATGGCAACATCCGATCGTGATGAGTTAAAGGAAGTGGGGCAGCAGCGATCGTCGCCCATTGCAAAATACATCGCTCAACAGTGGGTGAGGCAGATTTTAGGCGGTAATCTCAAAGCCGTTGCAATGATGGGTTTGGGCGTAGTGGGTAGCTTGTGGATCGTGGATAGTGCTACCCATCTGATTGGGGAATGGTTGCCTGCGATCGTGCTGGGTAGTGGCATTTCTTGGCTAGGGCTATGGCTGTCTCAGCTTCCCCGAAATGCCCTCGCTCGCCGAAAACCTGTGACGGTCGAAGGGGTGAAATCGGCCATCATGGAAGCCCAAGTTGTTGTGAATACTGTGGCGCAGCAACTGCAATTGCTGGATGTAGATGACTCCGATCGGCAGCAATCCAATCAGCAGACAGAAGCGCTTCGATCGCAACTTCACGAAATTTTGTCTGCATTAAAACGGGACCATCTCAATCTCGCGATTCTAGGCCGCAAAGGCGTCGGCAAAACAACCCTTTACGACTGGTTGAAGGTGCATTGGCTCCAAGATGAGAGTCTTAAGGACTTGTCCCATCAAGTCAAAATTGAGGATACCCGATCGCTTCTCACAAACATGGATTTGGGCGATGTGGAGGCGTTGCGGATTGCGAGGGCAGCGGATTTGGTGATTTTTGTTGTGGATGGCGACTTGTTAGATTCCGAACTTCAGGTGCTACTACAACTTAATGCAGCCTATCGCCGATCGGTGATTGTGTTAAATAAGCAAGACCAGTATTTACCCAAAGAGCAGGATGCTCTACTAGCAAAAATTCGCGATCGGGTGTCGGGAATGATTGTGGCGGAGGATGTCATGACGATCGCATCACAGCCACGACCGATCAAAGTTAGACAACATCAAAGCGATGGCAGCACCAAAGAGTGGCTCGAAGAACCCCAACCTCAAGTTGAACCCTTAATGGAACGCTTGCAGAGTATTTTGATGAATGATGCTCAAAAGCTGATTATGGCGAGTTCGCTGGGCAATGCTGAAGCGCTAAAAACCGCTGCCCGCAAGCAACTGAACGAAAAACGTCGATCGCGCGCAATGCCAATGATCGAACGATCGCAGTGGGTGGTTGCGGGAACAGCTTTTGCGACGCCATTTCCTGCGATCGATCTTTTAGCCACTGCCGCTATTAACGGCCAGATGGTTGCAGACCTAAGCAATCTGTATCAACAAACATTTTCAATAGAACAAGCTAAGACCATTGCCAAAACCTTATCAGAATTGATGATCAAATTAGGCATCGTCGAAATCTCGACTCAAGCCGTCGGCGCAGTCCTCAAAACCAATGCAATTACCTACATGGCAGGTGGCGCAGTCCAAGGCGTAAGCGGTGCTTACTTAACGCGCATCGCAGGACTGGCATTGATTGAGTATTGGGAAAGCGACGATCGAATCATGTCAACTACGACCACGACTGCGCCCCCAATCCAACGCGATCGGCTCCAGACTATTTTGA
>JANMIS010001061.1:0-3491 GCA_031375925.1 Synechococcales cyanobacterium OTE_70_concoct_197_sub | reverse complement strand
GCAAGTATGCAGTTTGCAGAAAATACGCTCAACGAAATTCGCAACATGACGCCGCTGCAACAGAGCCAAGCAATGTGCGATCTAGCTAACCGCGTGGACACTCCCGTCAGCCGAGCCTACGCCGTCTGGACTCCCAACTTGAAGCTTGGATTCTGGCATCGTCTAGGCGAATGGATGGAGCAGGGCCTAGTCGCACCGATTCCTGATGGGTATAAGCTTTCCGCAAACGCAACAGCCGTCTTAACCTCTATTCAGGGACTCGACGCAGGACAGCAGATTACCGTATTGCGGAACTGCGTTCTGGACATGGGCTTCGACACGAATAAAATGGGTGAGTTCCAGCGCGTCAGTGAGCCGATCGAACTTCCTAAAGTAGAACGAACCAAGGTCGCGATCGAAGGCGTCACCAACCAGACGATCTTGGATTACATGGACAACATGAATGCCAACGACTTCGATAACTTGATTCTCTTATTCGCAACCGACGGTGCATTGCAGCCTCCCTTCCAGCGTCCGATCGTGGGGCAAGATGCCGTTCTCCGGTTCTTCCGCGAAGAATGCCAAAACCTCAAGCTCATTCCTGAGCGCGGCGTCACTGAAGACGCAGACGGTGGCTACACCCAAATCAAAGTCACAGGCAAATGCCAAACTCCCTGGTTCGGCGGTAACGTCGGCATGAACATTGCATGGCGCTTCCTATTGAATCCTGACGGTAAAGTATTCTTCGTGGCGATCGACCTCTTGGCATCTCCCAAAGAATTGCTCAACTTTGCCCGCTAACAGCTTCTCTCCAGAAACGTTTTAAATGTTCAGATCCAACCCTTGAGGCTTAACCTTGACATTGGCAGACCATCACTTAGGGCTAGTCTTGGCGATCGTCATAGTGAGCCTTTGGGTTGGAACATTGGTTATTTTTTTAGGTTTAGATTTATCTATATTGTCACCTGTTTACTTGGTGATAATTGTATTGATCCGAACCTTTTTTCATACGGGGCTATTTATCTTGGCCCATGATGCCGTGCATGGAAGCCTAGTTCCTCGCAACGCCTCCATCAATCAGGGATTAGGGAAATTGTTATTAGCGCTCTATGCTGTACTGCCCTACGATCGAGTCCAAAGCAATCACCACAGGCACCATCAGAATCCCGGCAAAATCGGTGATCCTGACTTTCACAATGGAATCCAGACCCATCCATTGTTTTGGTACTTTCAATTTTTAGGGGCCTACGTCTCCGTTGCGCAGATGACGGTGTTTATCACGGTGATGGGCTGCGCATTGGCGGTAGTAATCTTTATACTCAACGTCTCTGTTATAAATTGCATTTTAGTTTGGATGTTGCCCTTGATTTTGAGTTCCATGCAGTTGTTTTATTTTGGAACCTACTTTCCGCATCGTAACTGTCATACAGGACCTGTGAGCACCTACTATCCAAAACTATTGTCTTTACTGGTTTGCTACCACTTTAGTTATCACAAAGAGCATCATCAATACCCCGATGTAGCCTGGTATAAACTCCCAGGTTGCAGACCGTAAATCACGGACTTAGCTTCTGTACTCGGCTTTCAAAACTTCTTGCTAAGTTCATGGGATCTTATCTATTTTACCCCTAGCATTTCCAGACTGGAATCGGTACAATAAGAAAAGTAAAACAATTCAATAATTTTTATTAATTAGGAAACAGGTCATGGTGATGCAGGTTAATGAAGTAGGTTGGTCCCAAGCGGAATGTGAGATTGCTCAGAAAGCACTCGAAACGGCCCACGCTCGGGAAGCGCATACGATCGTTAATCTAGTACGGGAGCAGTCCAGCGAGATCAACTCTCTTGATGACCTTTGGAAACTGCACGATTTTCTCAGTGCAAGACGCCATGACATTGATGGAAAGTACGACGACAGCCAATCGATGTTTGTTTTTGTATTTGCTAGGCTGATCAAAGAAGGATGGCTGACTTTAGACGAGCTTGAAGGTCTCGATCGAGCCAAAGTCAGCAAAGTTAGCTTAATGACCAGAATGTAGTTTTCAACTATGGCGGTTAAAACGTAAAGACCAGTTCGATCGTCCAGCCTTTAGAGGACGATCGAACCCACTCCACCCGCTGTAAAAACTCCCGCAAATAAAACCGTCGCTCAGGTTCTGACAAGCCATCCCAGAATTCAGGAATTGAAACCGTTTCAGCGATGGAAACTAGATTGGTCGGAGGGAGGCGAGATTGAGACGATTGGAGTGCAGCTATCTCAGCACGAAGCCTGTACGATCGCAGCATTGCCGTCTCTGAATCCAGAACTTGACTAATTTCCAGTTCTGCGACTTGGCGCAATATGTTTTCCTTGTTTAGAATCTGTTGATCTAACTGCTCGCCAATTTGTTTGAGCTTGTCTACAGGAATCGCCGTGATCGCCCTCGGTAACTCGTCGCAGATTTTACGAATGACTTGTTTAAACAGATCGTCATAGCCGATCGAGCCGCATTTTTTACCCAGACCCAATTCGCATGCCTTACAGTGAGTCGGACGGAGATAGAGATAAGTGGGCTTTGATTTTTTGCGGGCAGACACTGAGGCCACGGTCATAGACGATCGACAGATTTTACAGATAACCAATCCCGAAAGCGATCGGCCACTGCTTGCGGCTCGTTTTGGCAGTCGGCGATTGCGTTGGAGAAGACGATCGACTTGCGCTGCCTCATCTGATGACATCAGTGCCTCATGCGTATCACGGATCATATCACCCGTCACATATTCCAAATGCCCACGGTATACAGGACTCGTTAACCAACGCAGCGCAGTCGAAGGCGATACAGTTTTGCCGTAGTTTTGCTGTACGTGACGCACCGCACCCCGCACTGATCCGAACAGCAAAAACTGATCGAACAATGCTTTAACAATGGGAGCCGCAACCGGATCAATCACGTAGCACTGAGGCGACCGCACATACCCAAAAGGAACCCGACCGGGCGGCGGCAGTGCTTGCAGTCGATTTTGCCCATGGCCTCGCTGAATCGATCGGCTTCGCAGTTGTCTTTGAAGATCATTAAAATCTACGATTTGACTTCCGACACCGCCAGAATTGGGGGCTGGGGGACCGTTCGCCAGCGCATACACCATTAGCCCGATCGCCTGACAATCCGCCAACACTTGCTGCACCTCCCCCACCGAATCTCCCAACTCCGCCCAAGCCTCCACCAAAAGCAACTCCGCCTCACCACAATCACGCAGCAACTGCTTAAGCTGCGGGCGGCCAGGAATGTGCGCAAAATCTTGATAAAATCGATCGATCGGCCAAGTAGAAAAACCTTGAGACCATTCGATCGGACCCGCGTTTGAACAATAACGATAAGCGACGATGCGCATAGTTTTCTTAACCGGGCTTCGACTCCGCTCAGCCCTCAACTTCGCAGGCTGAGCGGAGCCGAAGCCAAAGCCCAATAAAAAATCCAGCATACCGTTTGGCTAGCTGGACCCATACTTGATCACATAAAGTTTAAAACGTT
>JANMIS010000770.1:0-1081 GCA_031375925.1 Synechococcales cyanobacterium OTE_70_concoct_197_sub | reverse complement strand
AAAAAATCAGGCATTCCTACCATAACGGCACTCCCTATCCTCGTAATAGCTGCTTCACAGTCCCCACCAGCTCAGTTGGCTGGAAAGGCTTTGCAATATAGGCATCAGCCCCCTGCTTCATCCCCCAGTAGCGATCGAATTCTTCTCCTTTTGAAGAACACATCACCACTGGGACATGCTGAGTTTTTGGGTCCGCCTTAATTCGACGACAAACCTCATATCCATTCATTCGAGGCATCACAATATCCAAGACCACGAGGTCCGGATATTGACCCTCAAAATGCTCCAATGCCTCAACCCCGTCGGTTGCGATCGACACACTCAAGCCACTTCCCTTGAGCAAGTCTGTAATCATCTCCCGTTGAGTCACACTGTCTTCGACCACCAGAACTGTACTCATAACCCTCTACTTGCCTAATTATTGGCTCCAGCATTGCCGACCCAACCCATCGACCGATTAAAAACCGGGGTGTAATAACTAAGGTACCCTCAATCGTCAAAATAATCAGACTTCCCTAATAGAAAAGTCTAGATTCTGCCTCAAAGTGTCCCCTAAAGAAAAACAATCCTTGCAAAATTCTTCTTAATCTTCAGCTAAATCTCTGGCCAAGGCTCCTCGGCCTCCGCCAAGGCTTGGGAAGTCTGTTGAACCGGCAATAGTCCTCGTCCTACATATTTTTCAACGATCGTTACCAGTTCTTCCTCTCCAAAAGGCTTAGCCAAGTAATCGGTGGCACCGACCATCTGCGCCCGAACCCGATCGATAAACCCATCTCGCCCTGTCAGCATCACAATGGGTATCTGCCGAAAATAACTCGATTGTCTTAACATCGCACAGACTTCATAGCCATCTAGGTCGGGCATGGTGATGTCGCAAAGAATTAAATCAGGCTTCACAGAGAAGAACTGACTGAGGGCAGAAATGGGGTGATCCATCAGCACCGATCGATAGCCATAGCGATCGAGAATATTCTCCACACTGTGACGAACCGTGGCCGCATCGTCTAAGCAAGCCACACAGGGCTTAGGCCGTAACCCCTTTACCGTCTCCCGATCCCAGCGGCTCGATCGGGATCGATCG
>JANMIS010000762.1:0-3793 GCA_031375925.1 Synechococcales cyanobacterium OTE_70_concoct_197_sub | reverse complement strand
CGGCTTCAAGTCCCGATGAAGTACGCCACGGGAATGGGCATAACCAATTGCATCGCAGATATCCAAAAATCGTCGTAGTAAGCCTCGGAGCTCAGAGCCATCGTACGGCTCCAAACCCTGCCTTACTCGAGAATGAAATTGCTTGATATGTACACCTAGGTTGTCGCCTCTGATGAACCTCATCGCATAATAGGGCCGACCGTCGGCTTGCGTTCCAAGTCCGTAAACGGGCACTATTCCTGGATGTTCTAGGTTGCCCGTTATCTCGGCTTCGACCAAAAATTTACGCCGCATCGTTTCATTGTGCGATTGGTCCTCGCGTATCTCCTTAAGTGCAACTTCCCGATTGAGCTCCCTATCATGTGCAACGGATACTACGCCTAAGCCTCCTCGTCCCAGTGGCCTTCGAATTTGAAAACGTAGCCCCCCCGACCCGTTATAGGTGGCGATCGAGTACGTTTTGTAAGGATCCTCAACAACCGGGATTGCAGCCAAACTTTTTTTCAGCTCCGAATCATCTATCGACATCAACAGTTGACGAACATGTGAGACACTGCTTAGCGATGCAAGACTTCCTTGAACGCTCTTGTCGTTCCGCTCAATGTGTTTGTCAACGAGATGATTCAGCAAGACTCTCAGTGGCTCACCAATGTCACCTCGATCCACAAGAATGGCGTCCAAAGACTTGGACTTATCAACAACCCACGTGCTAAAGGCAGCAACCAATTGCGATTGGTCAACAAAATTGTTTTGCAGTGCTAAAAGACCAAACAATAGGTTTCGGTCAACTTGGCTCATGGCAGGCATGCTCCATTGAAAAGGCCAACTACAACAAGGAATTCGAAAACCATGGGTTTGAATCCTCATCTCTTTCGCCCACCATTCTACCAGGGCCGAATCGGGAAAATCGACTGCGAGCATGAGTTCGCACCGGGAATTGAGAACATGACGTACAACAGCCCAGCACCAGTCCTTGCAGACAAGGATGGCAAGTATTCAGTTACGCAACCAGGCATCGTTACCGACCGGGAATACTTGTAAGACGAGTGAACGTGCACTTTAAGCTGATTGCACTTTTAGGGCACCCAACCTATTGCGTCGAAGCGGGCACAAGGCCCGTCGACGCGCATCACGTCGTAACTGCGCGTCTTGCCCGTGCACCAAACCGGCTCACTTCACCGGGCCCAAGGCCCTGTGCTCGATAAACGGCAATCCCATTCCCCGGTTCGCTCGTGCCCTGATTCCCTATTCGCACCGCCATCGACCGCCACGCAGAACGCGACGTTCGGGCTTGACACGAAATCGTTTCAACCGGTTTGGTGCGATAACCGCCCGAGTCTTCAAACGAACTTCGCGAAGGTCGGGCTCCGACCGACAAACGGTTTGAAGATGTTTGGGCTCAACACTTCCGAACGACCATCGCCGCCATCTTTGCACGTTGTAAGCAAGCGAGCCCCATAAAGACAGCCCCGAAGAACGCGACGACACCAACGGAATCGAACACTCACGAAGGAATATCGAAACCGTTCTTCATCGCGATGAGAATTAGCATGGGTGGGATGAGCCCTATCAGCGAAAATGGAATGTAAAACGAAAGGAGGCCGATGACGTACCAAATGAAACCGTTTCGATTCGTTGACCGCGCAGCTGGCAGTATCTGATAACCAACGTAGATCCAAATACCAAGCACTAGAATTTTGCGGAATACAGGGAAGAGCGTTTCCACTATGTATCTCTCAACAAAAGTTTAGTCGCTAGCCCGCGGAGCGAAACAATGCTCTCGCATTCCCCCCCAAAACAAGCCCATAATGTGTCTCTTTCCTGGCTAAAATGCAATTGGAAAGTGAGCCGGTGGCTCACACCACCGGCATTGATTTGCCGCCCCTCGGACTCAAGCCGTGAGGAAACTTCTCACACGATCACAAACCACCACCATGCTGGACCTTGAACGCATTTGGCCCAACGCCATTCATCCCAAAAATCGACGTTCTAATCAATCGTTTGGATCGTGACTGCCATTACAACCGGTGCCGACTTATCAGGTCCTTTTACGAACTCGATCTTTGCCAACGGATCGCGAGATGCTGGCTTGATTGAAAGATAGCGGATCTGTTTTCCCTTTAAGTTGAACGCAAACTCACTCTTGGGAACGTCGACTCGTCGAATGTAGTCCGCAAAATGTTCGCCATTGATCAGCGAATGATCTTCCGTCTTTCCGTTTGCGTAGTGCAGTCGAACGATCATCGAAACGCTCCCTTTTTCACTCGCCGGAAATGACCAACCGCCAACTCCACTCAATAAGTGAATGGCTGTTGCCGACGCTTGGCACGTCAACTCAACTTGCTTTGGCATCTTCGGAGCCATGTTGCCATTTGGTCCGTAAAGCATAATTGCGTTTGGTACTCGGTCCGCTTGCGGATCCACGAGCACGAACGGTACTTCCTTAAATATTTTCGGAGACCAATCAGCAAACACAAGTCGCTCCTCAGTTCCCTTTTCGTCAAAGAACATCCCTTTGGTTGAAGTGATCGTCGCAACTTTATCGATGGGCAAAGGAACATACTTGCCTTTGCTAGCGAGGAACTCCAAAAGGTCTCGCATTTCCACACGGTTCATTTGCCCCTCAAATCCCTCGGGCATCAGCGACTTTTGGGAAGCAATCAACTCCTCGATATCGTCTCGCAAAACAACCTCTTTTTTGCCTTGCGCGTTGACAATCTCGATCGACGTCTTGCTCTCACCTGCCAACATGCCTGTCAATACAACACCGTCGGTGGTTCGCACCTTGTAGGTTCGAAAATTGCCCTCGACGCTGCGACTCGGATCAAGGATGTTCATGAGCAATTCGTGCTTAGGATGCACCGCCATGCCGGTCAAATTGGGTCCGATGTTAACGCCCAAGTCTCCGTGCTTGTGACAAGCGGCACAGTGCTTTTCGTACATCGCCTTACCGTTGCCTGCGTTGCCCGCCTCCTCTGTGATCGAGATCATGGAGTCAAGGACTTTTTGGCGATCACTATTTGGAACACCGCCGCTTGATTTCATGACCGCCAATGCCCTCTCTCGGACCGTTGCATTTGGGTGATCACGCAACGCTTGCTTTTGATCCAATTGCAGGTCGCTGATTGTTAGCTTGCCCGCATCCAACAAATCGAGCAGTTCCAATGTTGACTCTGGCCGACTGATCAACACTCGAATGGAATTCTTGAGAAAGTCGGGAGGCAACGTTCGGCTACGCTCAACCAGAATTTCAGCAATGCCTTTGGCTCTCGATGCACTCAACGCTTGGACCATTCCGGTCGCAAGTTCAGGGGCGGACTGCGGCGTAACTTGAGCCATGACATCCGAAACAATCGAAGTGCTTAGCGGTTGCAAGACGATCGATTGCTTGGCGGCAGCAACTCTGCTGTCGGTGTCCTTCTTTGCATCGCCAAAGACAGCGATCAGCTGTTCTTGGATCTTGCCCAGTCCGTGCCCGAGGTCCTTAACTCCGACAACACCTGCCAATTGCAATACTTGACTTTTGGACTCGATAGGTAGTGAACCGTTGAGCCATGTCGCAAGCAGTCGATCGCCAACGGCGCTGGATACTGTCAATTCGTAGTCCCTTGGCCAACCCGCAATTAAGCCGCTTATGAACACCGAGGCAACCGCAGGGTTTCCTGGTGTGACAATGAGCTTCTCAATGCCCGCAGCATCCATCTTGGAGCGGGCTGCATGCTGAGCAACAATACCAATACGCTTAAGAACGGCCTCCGATGGCTGCCAGTCTCTTTGAGTGACTAACAATGGC
>JANMIS010000760.1:0-2290 GCA_031375925.1 Synechococcales cyanobacterium OTE_70_concoct_197_sub | reverse complement strand
ACTCTTTCGAGAGCGACCCGATCTTGCGTTTCGGGTTTTGACAGTGCGGGAAGCTTTGGCGGATGGAATTGCGGACTTTGTACCGGGTATGCTCCGGGAGCAAATGTCAGCTTCTAACCTCAAGCAACGATCGCAGCAGTTAGAGCGCATGACTCAAGTGAGTACAGAAGGAAATCATCCCGAGCAACAGCCGCCATCAAATGCGTGAATTACTTTGCTGAGATGCCGTTCATCGATCGATTAATTGAGAGAACCCATGAAAACTCTGCCCATTGAGAAGCGCTACGAGACTTTTTCCTACTTGCCTCCTTTGACCGATGCGCAAATCGCACGTCAAATTGAGTACACGATGGAACAGGGCTATTTCCCTTGTATTGAATTTAACGAAGATCCCGATCCTAAACAGTCCTACTGGACCATGTGGAAGCTGCCTTTGTTCAAATGCAACTCTCCCCAAGAAGTGCTTTCTGAAGTGCAGCAATGCAAATCTGAATTTCCTAAGTCCTTCATCCGTGTTGTGGCTTTCGATAACATCAAGCAATGTCAGGTGATGAGCTTCATCGTCTACAAGCCCGGTCAAGCTGGCGGCGGCTATCGTTATTAAGATCTCTTACTAAGATCTGATTTTTAGATTAATTTGAGTGGGACTGACGATCGTTGGTCCCACTTTTTTATGGGTTTAGGTTGAGTCGATCAACTTTGTTTTGTGGCTACAATAGAACCAATCGACCATCTGGGTAAACCGATGAACCTTCCCACCCTATCTCGATCGCTGTATGACTGTGATTTCTTAGCTTGGCTAGATGAGCAACAACAGTATTTGCGATCGGGCGATTTACATCACTTAGATATCGAGAATTTGCTAGAGGAGCTTGAGACTTTGGGACGGAGTGAACAGCGGGAACTGGGAAGTTACGTTCAGGTTTTACTGGTGCATTTGCTGAAATGGGAGTATCAATCGCCCAAACGGACTCGCAGTTGGGAGACAACGATCGCCCATTGCCGAGATCAGACTCAAGATTGTCTAGAAGATGTGCCTAGCTTAACGCGTAACTTTCAAGACCCAATGTGGATGGACAAGTATTATCGTCGGGCACGAAGGGATGCGGCAAAGGAGACTGGACTGCCGATCGATCGCTTTCCTGAAGCTTGTCCGTTTGATGTCATCCAAATTTTCCAAGGTTAACTCGGGTGAAAACGATCGCAATTGCGGATGCAATTAAGACGGTAGTGTTGCAAGTGTTGAAATGAATGGGGGCGATCGTCAGCCTCACAGTTTGAGAGATTTGCATTAAACTGAAAGAAGTTTCTGGGAGATCCACATCATGACTCAATCGATAATCCAGGTACCAACTGTTCAACCGCAGTCAATCTATCATTCTGTTCTAACGATAGAAGAAGTCGCGGAATATTTACGGTTGCCGATCGATTCGGTGCGTCGTCATGCTTTTCAAGCCTTGCTTCCAGGACAGGTTATTGAAGGCGAGTGGCGATTTTTGAGAAGTGCGATCGATCAATGGTTAGCCACACCGAAGCCTCCGATCTCTAACCCATCACTTATTTCTCACGAAGATCTTGAAGCCGCAAAGTCCCGGAAGCATGAGCTTCTAGCACTCGTCAGAAGTTGGGATACCCCGGAGCAAGAATCACACCAAACTGATACTTGGAATCATCTCAAAATTGCACTTCAAGAGAATGATGGGTTGCTTGTCAGGGAAGGCGTTTGATGAGCAAGACCATTATTTTGGATTCTGGTCCTCTTGGAATGGTTACGAATCCTAGGGCAAAATCAGATACGACGAAAGCCTGCAATCATTGGCTTGATCAGATGATTCAATCGGGATACACGATCGCCATTCCGGAGATTGCCGATTATGAAGTCCGACGAGAACTTCTGAGAACCCAAAATTTTAAAAGTATTGAACAGCTCAATCGATTTAAGCAAACCGCAATTTATTTACGCATTACGACTGAGATTATGTTGCACAGCGCACAACTCTGGGCGATGGCACGCCAATCTGGACAACCGACCGCTCATCCACAAGCGTTGGATGGCGATGTCATTCTGGCAGCTCAGGTTATGTTATCGTTTCCGTCAGATGTTGAGACGATCGTTGCCACTACCAATGTTGCGCACATTGCGCGTTTTGTTCGGGCCGATTTTTGGGACAACATCAACTAATTTATGGCCTGCTGCAATTGTTGAAACAAGTGGGGGCGATCGTTAGTCGAATCAGTTCATTCAGTCCACCGATCATCCGATCGAGTTCTTCCACAGAAATCTCACAGA
>JANMIS010000749.1:0-14103 GCA_031375925.1 Synechococcales cyanobacterium OTE_70_concoct_197_sub | reverse complement strand
AAGGTTCCCGTTGTCCAAGCGGATGCGGGGTTCTCAGGTCCGGGCAAAAATCTAGTGAAGTTCAATCCGTTGTCGAATTGGACCTCTGAAGAAACCTGGCTCTACATTCGCACTTGGGAAGTGCCCTACAATCCATTGCATGAACGGGGATTTGTCAGCATTGGTTGTGAGCCTTGCACCCGTCCTGTATTGCCCAACCAGCATGAGCGTGAAGGTCGCTGGTGGTGGGAAGATGCGACGAAGAAAGAATGTGGTCTTCATGCGATGAACCAGAAATAGGAGATTGCCGCGTTAATTACGAGGCCCGATCCCCCTAGCCCCCTTGAAAAGGGGGGACATGAGGAGTTTGGACTTAGAGTAAATCAGCGATATTTAGCCTGCTTCAAAGTCCCCCTTTTTAAGGGGGATTTAGGGGGATCGGGCACTACAACACAAACGATCGGTTTCCTTTAATGGGTTTGATCACCCTAATTCTTATGAACCTAATTCTCTATAGCAAACCGGGCTGCCATCTCTGCGAAGGGTTGGAGGAAAAACTCCGATCGATTACCACGATCGACCTCGATCTTGATGTTCGGGACATCACCCAAGACGATGCAGCATTTCAAGCTTACCAATACGAAATTCCAGTTCTTTACGTTCAAACGAGCGCGGGGAAACTTTTGCCTACGCCTCGACAGTCGCCCCGCGCCTCTATTTCACAAATCGCCCAAATGCTACAGCCGTTTACGCTACAGACAAACGACTCCGTGATTTGATACATCTCTAATCCATCTGATGAAAGGAACCCGCCATGCTGTTGAAGGATTTATTGACCACCGCTGGAATTGCTGCCGATGCTATTTTAGCGGAGCATCCAGCGTTCATGCTTGAAGTCACCGGACTCACCACCAACTCCCACACAGCAAAACCCGGAGACCTTTTCATCGGAATTCCCGGAACCCGCGTTGATGGTGGAGACTTTTGGGAAAGTGCAGTGAAAGGCGGGGTGATCGCAGCCCTAGTGTCTCCCGCCGCTGCGACCAAAACGCCCGCTACCGATGATGCCTGCTTGATTGTGGTTGCTGACCCTGCAACAGCCTGTGCGCGCCTAGCGGTGAGTTTTTATAATAACCCCAGCGATCGGCTGAAAATGGTTGGCGTGACTGGCACCAATGGCAAAACCACCACCACCCATATTATTGAATTTCTACTGGAACGATCGGGCAAGATGCCTATGATGCTGGGAACGCTTTACACCCGTTGGCGCGGCTTTCATTTGACGGCAATGCACACCACGCCGTTTCCGATTGATCTGCAAAAGCAATTGAACGATGGCATTCAAGCAGGATGTGATTACAGCATTATGGAAGTGAGTTCCCATGCGTTGTCCCAGGGTCGGGCATTGGGCTGTCAGTATGATGTGGCGGTGTTTACAAATTTAACCCAAGACCATTTAGATTATCACAAGGATATGGAGGATTATTTTGAAGCGAAAGCCCTTTTATTTAGTGATTCCTATTTGCGTGGGCGGGCGATCGTAAATAAAGATGATGTCTATGGTCAACGCTTGGTCGATCGTTTGGGTGATCGAGTCTGGACCTACAGCACCGAAACAACGGCGGATCTCTACATCACCGACGTAATTTATACATCCAGCGGCGTTAGCGGGCAATTGCATACGCCCATGGGAACAGTGGAATTCCGATCACCATTAGTGGGGCAATTTAATATTGCTAATCTTCTCGGGGCGGGGGGGGGGGGTCTGTCCCTAGGATTAGATTTGGGGGCGATGGCGGCGGCGGTGCCTGATTTTGTTGGGGTGCCGGGGCGCATGGAACGAGTACAGGTGAACGATCGGCAAGATGTGAGTGTCATTGTAGACTACGCCCATACACCGGATAGTTTAGAGAATCTCTTGACGGCGGCAAGGCCATTTATTTCAGGCAAGATGATTTGTGTGTTTGGTTGTGGGGGCGATCGAGATCGGACCAAACGACCTTTGATGGGCGGTATTGCAGCAAGACTGGCTGACCAAGCGATCGTCACATCAGATAATCCTCGCACTGAGAACCCAGAGCAAATTTTACAAGATGTCGTGGCGGGAATCCCCAATGATGTAGCGGCGATCGTTAATGTCGATCGTGCGACGGCGATTGCTAACGCGATTGCCAATGCAAACTCTGGCGACGGTATTTTGATCGCTGGAAAAGGACACGAAGACTATCAAATTATTGGCACTGAGAAGATTCATTTTGACGATCGTGAAGAGGCTCGATCGGCTTTGGAAAAGAAGTTTGCTTAGAGGCTGTTTGAAAAGTTTTCTCTTTGATATCAAAACACCCGTTGGCGAAGCCTCCCGGAGCGGGAATCCCCCTAGCCCTCTTGAAAAAGGGTTACTCTACCCTTCGTTATTCCTGAGATCTCACAGATGTTTCGACCCTAATCACACACAATAAAGTCATTGAAAGTATTCAATGACCTTAACAGTAAGAAGGAGGGAAGAAACATTTATTACGCAAGACTACAAAGTACTTACAACTTTTTGGTCTTGCGGTGTTTTCACTCGAATTAAGATATCTCCTAAATTAATCATCTTAGACGGTTCAATCGATGTTTCCGTTTGCTTAACTTTATTTTGCGATCGTAGTTGCAAAATCTCAGCTTGAATCCGTTGTCCTGCGATATCTTGAGAGGGATATCTGACACCAATGGGATCAGTGAGTAAGCCTTCAGAAGGTTTTTGGAGACCTGTTGGGGATATCTGATAAACCGTATGAAACTGACGATATTCGCCACCACAGTAGAGATAATCCCAATCGTGATTCGCATGGATTAAATTATACAATGCCGAGGCTGTGAAGTAGGCAAAATAGTTGGCTAAAGGATGACGACCTTCTCGAATTTGCACATCCGTCTCAGAAAAGTCTATAAACCATTTCTGAGCACCATCTGGGAAAATGATTTCCAATTGATAAATCACTTGCCACTGCACATGATTTTCAAACTGTTGGACTAGATTTTCCTTCACAAAGGTCGAGAGATCCTGAACGATCGCTTCTTCAATGACTTTTCTCATAACTGCAAGATTATGGCAATCGAGATTAGCATCTTTAAGTGTTGCACCAACATTGACCGGACAGAACTGAATCAGGTCTCGATCGTCCACAAGCTTATGAACATAGTCACAATCCCCTACGTTCAATTGGTAGTTTCCGCGATCGAAACTCAAGCTATCACCGGGATCTAGAACATAAATACGATCGTTTACCTGAGGTAAAGCCTGGGCTAAATCATAACAGAATCGTTCTCGATTGACCGGAAAGACTGTTTGGTTTTGCCATGCGGCTTCATTGATATATTTCCAGCCTTGGGCACCGGGAGAGACGGCAGTTGGGTTAACTAATTGAATGAGTTGAAACAGATGTTCATACAAGTCATAGGGAAACGAATAAGCTTGATTAAGCTGATACTTCGTTTCTAAACTGATATGCCAAGTGGTCAGCAGAAAATCGATTTTCTCAAATTCTGCTTTGACTTTCGCGATAGTCGGCGGTGCAAAATAAGTATCCACCGTATTCCAAAATACGCCAGAAGGATCAGCAAAAACCATGCCAAATTCTGGCACCCGCACTTCCGATCGGGTCGTCATTAGCACTGTAGATCCAATCTTCACCTTTTGAAATTCTCTGATTGGGTAAAGATTACGATAGCCAAGACTTTTTAACGCATCCAGAATTAGTGG
The DNA here is from genome assembly GCA_031375925.1 of Synechococcales cyanobacterium OTE_70_concoct_197_sub. Classification (GTDB taxonomy): domain Bacteria; phylum Cyanobacteriota; class Cyanobacteriia; order Leptolyngbyales; family Leptolyngbyaceae; genus JAAFJU01. The sequence goes on along the minus strand of JANMIS010000749.1, from coordinate 10,379 downwards.
ATCTTCTGGAAGAAACACATCTACATGCTTGGGCAAATAAGCCAATGATGGTAAATCGAAATGATCTAAATGTTGATGAGAAATCACTAACACATCAAATTCTGGTAATTTCTCTGGAATTACTTCGCGTTTGGGACAGGTCTCATTCAATCCTTCACAGAATGGATCCCACAACACAGGATCCATCAAAATTCGTGCATCCTGGGTTTCAACCCACAGTGACGCATGACCGATCATATGAACTTTCATGAGATAACTCCTGAGTTAAATCAGTGCTTGAATTGGCGGTTAAATAGGGCGGAAGTGCGAATTTGGTAATGTATTCCGAATGATCGCTGCAACGATAACGCGGATGGAAATCCATCGGCTGGTGTGTCTTCCAACCCTGGAAGTGAGCACGCTGGGTGGGGTCGCAGGGCTGCGATAAAGCTAAGGCGTAGAGGCTCGTTGAAATCATCTGGTGAGTATCTGCATACAGCGAGATTTGATGCAATTGGTCTGCGATCGTTCTCACTTGTTTTTGATGCTGTGGACCTCGGTTAAAGAACTCATTGAGTTGCATCGCAATCCGCTCTTCATTGGGTGTCTCCTCACCGATTCGCAATGTGGAATAGAACGGGATACTCGGCAAAACCTTAGAGCCAGGTTGCATAGTATCCATAAGTAATTCCATCAATCGCAATTGGGCCACCCGAATAGTCCGATCGCTGACCCCAAGAGCACTCAAGGTTAAGATTCCCAGCGCCGTGGACATCGCCAGATCAAAACGACCAAAGGAGAAGTCCGGATTCATGCTGTTAAGCACTTCCGATCCGACTTGATCTCCTAAGGCAATGGTTTTGAAATCAGGTGCATCAATGGTTACATCAGCCTGTGTCTGCGACCGCAACGTTTCCGCTAACACCCAATCGACCAGATACGGATTGGCAAAGTAAAGTCCACTGCGCGTATCAAAGCCCGTCGTCAATGTTTCAATACTGGTGGATTCAGCGAGACCTGCCGCCTGCCGAAGCCCCCGCACCACACAGGTGGTTGCATAATCTGGCTGACACCAATGCTGACACTGGCTATCAATGGTCATCCGACCGGACTGTTTCATTTCTGACCACAATTGTGGATAGTAGCCACCTTGCCCATTATTAAAGCGCTCTAATTCCGCTACCGATCGCGGTTCTGATAATCCTAGCAACACCAATGACGAATCTGTTGCGGTAATTAAGCGTTGGTTATGGAAAGCCCAAAGATGATCTTCTTGCTGATGCATTACATGTTGCTCAAGTCGATCGTGCGCTGAAACTAATTCTTCAGATGCACGACCGCTAGTGATCTCAGCTTTCAATGCGCGCAAAACAAATCCCAACGGAACTAAATCACCATAGGGAAAGCTTGCATTTGGAGCTGGCGGCTGACAGGTCATGCTGAGGGATGTTTCGCAGGCGCGATCGGCTAGTTGTGAAAGAGCCTTGAGACAGCGCTCCTTCGAGAACGTAACTCGGACCTGTGCGGCACTGAGTAATCCGGCTTCAAGGGGTGAATCAATGTCGCCATGACGGAAGAAGAAGACGTTACAATGGGCGGTACGGCTAAAGTGCGACAGAATTCCAGCGTGAATATGAATCGGCAGTCGGTTTTGAAAATAGGCGAGATAGTAATCGTCTCGGTATTCACCTGCAAGGAACTTCACCCCCACGGATTGCAATAATTCATAGTGTTCAAAGGACGGTTCACGATCGAAAATTGCTTGCGCTTTACCGACTTGTCCTTCCAGACGTAGATGCAGTAAAACGGGTGAAAAGGGGGCCATCTCAGCCAATCCTAAACAATCGGCATCATCCGGTGTGACCAGTTTCAAACGATGTGCATAGCGATCGGATAACGCATGGGGGGATAGATCCGTTTCCAATATCTCCAAGGTATCCGCATTGACCAATTTATTGCCTTCCAGTGTGGCTAAAAAATGACCTTGATCCGTTAAAACTGCATGGCTATAGGGATCAAGCGGAATATCAGATGGTAAGTGATACATCGCACGAATAGTATCGTGATTTGTAATCTTTCCCACTGTCAATAAATTAAATAAAACCATCCACTCCACTGAATTTGGGAGTAATTTGAGGATTCTAGAAACTAACATGGTTACTTCTACTTAGATGTTTGGGTTAGATGTTTAGGTTAGGTGTTTTGTTCAGGTTCTTTTACAATGCTACTGATCAGACTTCGACTGGTATATAAATAAGCTTTTGCCTCATGGACATGATCTTCTTGATATACCAATTTAATATGGTGGATGCCTTTAAAAATAACCCATTCATAATTGGACCCCAACAATCCCCCGAGCTTTCGCATACCCGAAGGCCAGAGTTTAGATGCCATTTTCTGACGAATATATCCCGGATATTCCCAAAGCGCTTGGTATTTTTGTAAGACACAATGACCTTGCATAACGAGATAATTGAAGAAGTCATTCCAACGATCGTCAAATTTAGGTTGTTTATGTAAATAGCATTCTAAACCAATTTTTGGGTGAACTCGATCGGTAATATCAATATCCAAATCAATTCGATCGGTGAATTGAGAAACTTCATTGAGAAGCACCATTAGTTTTTCTGAATTACCACTCCAGTTTAACCGTTTTAAATAACTGACAACATCATGGGGAGCAATATCTCGAACGCAGATTCGGACGGCATCGCTATTCCGTGCCAGCATCAACCCTACTTGAAATATATATGCTTTTTCAGGTAGGTATTCGATACAAGACATCAGAATCTGTTGTGTTATGTTCGGCAAATCTCTGCCCAGTAATAGTGGAATCGCAGCTTCCCAAACGTAGTCATAAGGATGATCTTGCGCTAAAGCAGGTGTGCTGAATATCGCTTCAGGCCCAAAGAAACAAGACGGAATTGGGATAGTTTCAGGATCATCCGTTGCCGTATCAAACTCCAGCCAAATATTTCGGACCTGCTCATGGAGAACTGACGCTTCACTATCCCAATTTGTACTAAATCGCCGTAAATTTTGCCAAACAGGATGATCAAAAAGGACTTTTGGTAAATCAATCCCATAGGCATTTGCCGCTAGGACACGCCGACCTGCTTCAGTGGCATCAGCACAGAATAAAAAGTCAGCTTTCGCCTCCAGAACACCTAACCGAGACTCAAATCCGAAAAAAGTAGTCGCAGCGCTAGGAATAATATCCCCAACTTTAACAATCTTTTCCCATTGTGAATTATCAATTAAGGCACTAGGAAGATGCTCCTTAATCAGGTAGATATATTCACTTAACCCGCTAGTTATCATTGCCATAACTCACCTAGTACAGTTTGTCCAATCATTGTCCAATCATGGATTTATTGGAGGACTTAATATCAAATTCCGGAATCTTACTGAGAAGCTCGGCTTCTAAATTATATTGTTCGCAGATTAAACTAATCCGCTGATGTTGACTTTGAACAGGAGTAACAGAGTGTAGAATCCAACCTAAAAAATGAATCAATAGGTTTTTTTTTGGTGTAATTTTCCAGGGTTCTGACACTTCTTCCTGAAGAACAAGCTGCCCACCTTGAAGGTCTTCTGGAACTTCAACATAGAGAATACTGACTAATCTAGGATTAATCATTTCCATGGGATAAATCCCTAAACTACAGTCGATATGAGGATCAACGTAGGAATGTCCTTCTAAAACAAGGGGATTCAGATAAAAAGCATTACAAGCAGACTTCAGAACCGTTTGAAGATACGGCTTGAGGTAAGGGAACTTCGCTTCTACTTGAGGGATTCCCGATCGCGTGAATGCGATCGAAAATCCCTTGGTTTTAGCAAATCCTTCCCCCAACTGATTACCGTCTAAATAGGGACTTGATAAAATTGACTGACGAAGCTGATCAAGATAGTCCAATGAAAAGGCATTAGCCTGACTTTGATAACACTTTTTAGTCGTCATTTGAGTATTCATGACTAACTCTCCGCAATATTCCAACGACCCGCTTGCAAACTCCAATCTTGAGATGAAGTTAGGAGATAACCATCGCCAATATTCCAAGGAATGACTTTCGTTTGGGCCTTTAATTTGTGTAGTTCATTTACGGTTTCTTGACAGAGGGCTGAATCTTGCTTACCCGGACTTCCAATCTCTTCCCAACTATCGGCATAGGGAAGACAAGCCTGTGCCTGGACGATCGCACACAACTCGGCGACTCCTTTAGGCCCTAGGAGTGAAATATAGCTTCCTTCAGTCTTATTGGTAACTGAGAAGATATTTGGATTACTGAGTAAATTAGCCACGATATCAATCCCCCAATTGGACAGATTCGTCCCGATCGAATTGTAGGAGAGAGGTTGGAAATTACTGATGACTAAATCAACTGGACCAAATTTTTCTTTAACCTGTTCAGCCACTTCAATCATCGTCCCCATGGGATCTTGTCCCGAGTCAACAAGTAGCCAAGACTGATAGAAATCAGTTTTAAATAGATAGGTATTTCCCCAATTTCTGAGATCTGGATGAATCGCTTGATCAAACTCCGGAACTAGAGGCTGTTCACCATAAAAAGGCAATACATGAACATCAATATCGCCTATCCGTATTGCATCCGACCACCAATCGATCGCAATCACATTGGTAAACCCAAGTTCAGTCAATCGGCCTGCCATGTCTTCACACATGATCGAGGCACGAGGCACTTTAGGAACAAAAATCGGAATATCACGGGGGAACATCATCAAGGTAGGATAATGCCAGTGATCGTAATGGGGATGTGAAATGACGATCGCATCGACTAATCCTTCTAAATGCGATCGTGAAATATCAGCTTTGAGCTTTGGCACTCCATAATTAGAGTGGAAATGAGGGTCGGCCAGAATTCCTGTTGTTTGCGTCCGATAGAGCACCGATGCATGTTGTAAACGATAAACACCAGGTAAACTCAAATCCAGGTCTGCCGTCAAGGGTTCTTGTTCCTTAACAATGCTGCACTTAAGCCATTTATCAAGCAATGGAACAAGAGATGGATCGATTTGCTGACAAATTTGTTCATAGGTCAGATTTGACTGTCCACAAAGTTGTAAAAGCTGCTGTAACTGAGGTAATGCCTCAGGCGTCCGAATCGCTTTACTTCCACTCTTATTCAAAAAAGCAGGAAATCTTGCATTAGTATAAGTAAATCCAAAAATTGTATTCTGTTCTGGAAATAGAAACTCTTCTTTTAATGTAAATTTTTTCTCCGCACTGTTTAAATCAATATCGAATAATTGGTTTGCAACTTCCACATGATTCTCTGCTGCTTCAGCGATCGAACGATCGAGGCTTTCACATTCCACAAAACGATCAAGAATTTCCTGGATAAAGGGTTGAACCGTCAAACAGACCTGATCATTGAAGTTGATCGGCTTAAGTTGTGCGCCTCGACAAAATGAAATGGAATTCTTCATAATTAATTACTTTCAGATAAACAACTAAATCGTACTCAAATCAATCCAGAAAATTCTCCAGAAAAATCACGGAATATACGGAATATGAAGCGTTCAATCGATCAGGCTTTCACCAAAAGTATTTTGTCGTAAATCTCTCATTAAGAAAACTGTGGTAAATACTGATTTAATTATTATACTATGAAGAAAATTATAGGTAATAGCACGTAATAGCACAATGATGAACCTCTAATATACTGAACGATATTATTCAAGTTAACCAGAATTTCATCATGCTAACGCTTCCCCAGCAAAACCTAATTAAAATTATTTCTCAGTCCAGTCCAATGTCTGAGCGAATGAGGAACAATGGTCAATCTCAGGCCACTGAGTCTTCTTTTCAAGGTCCTTCTGAAGCGGTTGAAAAACGTCTCGAACATTGGTCTCAGGTGGTCGGAAAAGGCGATCACGATAAGTTTTCGCGACGCTTGGAATTTGAGGGGTGGGATGTGAATAGGCTACGATCGGTCTTAGAGACAACGGCTGACTTTGATGGCTGTGAGGCAGAAGCCCTGTCCTCAGTAAGCTGGGGACAGACGTTTCAAGAGATTTTAGTGGCGGCAAAAGAACAGTCTCGGCAGGAAAACTGCCTCAATTGGGTATTGTTACCTGAGAAAAAGCCCCGCCCATTTGAAGCATTTTATGCCCCATTTTTACAGGTTGCGATTCGGAAGTTACATCAGGCGATTGATCTTAAAAAAATCAACTATTTAACAGAATCAGCCAAAACTTCTTTATATTCTGGTTTATTAGATCGGTTAGCTGAAATTGCAACCCCGACCTTGTTTCGTGAGTTTTCAGAGTTTCGATCGACCGACAATCCACTCAAAAACTTCTTTAGCCTGCAATTTCAAGGTCGAAATCATCGAGATAAATATGACTCTTTTCTAAAGCAACTTTTTCAAGATAACTATTACAGCTTATTTGAGACCTATCCAGTTCTGGGGAAACTTCTGTCGATCGCAGTTGATTTTTGGGTGGAGATGGCAGCAGAACTTCTCGATCGGTTAGGTTCAGATTGGGCTGCGCTATCTCAACAGTTTAGCCAGACACCACTTCAGCAAGTGATTGAGATTCAAACGAGTCTCTCGGACCCGCACAACCGGGGACGTTCAACGCTCATTTTGACCTTCGAGAATGGCGTGAAAGTTGTTTATAAACCCAAGGATCTGGGGACAGATGTAGCGTTTTTTGGGACGTTGCAGTGGTGTAACGATCGAGGCTTGGAGTTGCCGTTCCAATGTCTGACTGTCTTGAATCGTGGACATTATGGTTGGATTGAGCATGTACCCAAAACGCCCTGCGAGGACGAAGCCGCGATCGATCGGTTTTATCAACGTAGTGGAATGCTCTTATGTCTGATTTATGTTTTGGAAGGCACAGATTGTCATCACGAAAACTTAATTGCCTGTGGTGAGCAGCCCATTTTGATTGATACGGAAACACTCCTGACTCCGCGCATGGCTCCCACCCGATCGGACTCCGCTGTAAGAGAGGTAGAACAAGAGACTGAAGCCTTCAGCTCAAAAAAACTCGCGCAACAGTGGGTGGAGGAACAGTTAAGCGAATCGGTGATTCGGACGATGCTGTTGCCCCATTGGGACATTATTAAAGATGAAAATCATGATTTAGATTTGAGTGGTTTTGGTGGCGGACACGCGCAACAGCTTATGGGAATGCAATGGCGCGATGTCAATACCGATGCGATGCAACTTGAAGTCACGATGTTGACGATGGAGGCTCAGGGGAATGCACCTACATTGAAAGACCTTGCGACGGATCAGACGATCGTGATTGATCCAGAAGGCTATCTGGATGCAATAGTGATCGGATTTGAGAGCATGTATCAGTTCTTACTTCAGCATCGATCGGCATTCTTGGACCCGAAGGGACCACTTCAGAATTTTGAAAATGAAACCCTGCGCTACGTGTTTCGAGCAACAAATACCTATGCGGTGACGTTACAACAATCCTATCAACCGGACTTGATGAAATCTGGAATCGATCGATCGATTGCCTTAGAAGTCATGAGCCGTGCCTTCGTCACACAACCTGAAAAACCAAATTTCTATCCGTTTCTTTCGATCGAGTTACAGGCGATGGAACAGATTGATATTCCATTCTTTACGTTTGATGCTTCTAGTCGAGATGTCAGACTCTCCAATGGCGAAATCGTCCCTGAGGTATGGATTAAATCTGGACTTGATCAAGTTCGCAGTCGTATTGAAAACTTGAGTCCAGAGGACTTACAGCAGCAGTCTGAGGTGATTCGTGGGACGTTTGATGCGCGCTTTTTAGTGGCTCCGGTGCAACCGATCGGTGAAGCTGCCACAACCGCAACTGCAAGTGAAACAGTGCGATCGATGCGAGTGATTCAGGAAACTGGAAACTCAAAGACAGTGGATTATGTTCAGGCTGCGATCGATATTGCTGAACAACTTCGTCAAACGGCGATCCTGGGAGATGAAGAGAGTATTACCTGGCGAGGATTGAGCGCTCGACCGCTGCGAGATGGATTTAATTATGGGGCAATGGGGGTAGATTTGTTCAGTGGAAGTTGCGGAATCGGACTATTTTTTGCTGCTTTGGCCCAGACTACGGGCGATCTTCAGTGGAAAGATCTGGCATTAAAGACGGTCCGATCGTTGCGGGATGTTCTACCTCTGACAAAATCAAATCTGGACCTTCGCGATCGTTGGGTTCGGAATCAGGGAATTAGTGGAACGACTGGCATCGCGGGGATTGTGTATGGATTGTCGCAAATGTCGGTGTACTTAGAGGATCCCAGTTTAAAGGCCGATGCTGAACAGTTTGCCCAGTTCATCCGTCCAGAAACGTCCAATCGTGCTCCGAGCTATTCGGTGGCGCGTGGGGTAGCGGGAACAATTTTGGGGTTACTCGCGATTCCAGACAATGGCGATGCACGCCGGATGGCGGTGGCCGCAGGGGAGTATTTGGTGCAGACCCAGGGACCGATCGTGGGAACTGAGTCTAAGGTTGGGGCTTGGGTGAATGCGACTGGAAATTGTCCGGTTGGCTTTTATGATGGCATTGCGGGGATTGCCTATGCGTTGCTCCGTCTGTTTCAAGTGACGCAGGACGAGCAATTCCGATCGGCGGCATTGGAGGCGATCGAAGTGGAACGACAGCTCATTGAGATTCAGCAACCGCCTGTGACTTGGGCGCAGGGCGCAGCAGGAATTGGGCTGGCGCGGTTGGGTAGTTTATCCATTGTGGATACGCCGGAACTACGACAGGAGATTGAGTCGGCGCTGATGTTGACTCAGGCATCTGGAATTCGGGGTGGAGATTCGCTATGTTGGGGAAATTTCGGACGGTTGGAGTTGTTGCAAGTTGCAGCGGAACAGTTCGATCGACCGGAGCTAAGGGCTTTAATGGAGAGGACGATCGCGGCGGTGATTCAGCAAGCGGACGATCGGGGACGATTTGAGTTTTGCCCCGATCGGACCTATCCGTCACAGGTACCGGGACTGTTTACCGGGTTAGCAGGGGTGGGCTATCAATTGCTACGGATGCAGAATCCTGGCTTATCATCTGTATTGCTATGGGACGCCCAAGGATAATGGTTGAGTAAAAATAGATCATAGATAGTTGATTTGATAAAAATATTAAATAACCTCAGACCAATCAATTGATTGCATTGATTGGTCTGAGGTTATTGATAAATATGGATGGTAAACCTAAATGATTACCACTTAGCAGGAGTAACCCTGATGCTCATCCCAGGATTGATAATACTGAATCCTGGTAGACCAGGCATCTTAATTGATGCGAAATTCGTATTTATGATTAACGTTCCCCCAGCAACTGATTCTAGTTCATCTTCACTTAACTCACCCGATTCAGGTTGCTGACGAAAAGCATTTTCACGATTTTGGATTTCTTGACCCAGCTCTTCAGACGTGAATTCAAAGCCCTGAGAACGAGCCAAGTCGGTTACAGCTTGACGATCGTTATCCGATTCCATTGCCTTAGCAATTTGCTCTTGAAGCGTTGGGTCTTCAGAAACTTTAGTCAAAAATTCTTGAACAGCAGCAATAGTCATGAACGAAATCTCCGAAGAAACTAAAAGTACTAAATATTTCAGATAAATTAGATCAATAATTTAATTTATCTGAAATAACATCTCAATATGGATGTTAGATCCCTACAATTACCACTTAGATTTATTGATTGCGGCAACAGTTATGCCACCACCCAATCCAATACTAGCGATGATCAACTTGCTCGCAGCCACAGTGGTAATAAGAGTAGGCGTTGCACCACCTGCTACAGATTCCAATTCATCTTCGCTCAATTCGCCTGCTTCTGCTTGCTGCTTGATTGCAGCTTCGCGGTTTTCGATTTCTTGGCTCAGTTCAGTAGCTGTGAACTCAAACCCTTGGGAACGAGCCAAGTCGGTTACAGCTTGACGATCGTTATCCGATTCCATTGCCTTAGCAATTTGCTCTTGAAGCGTGGGGTCTTCAGAAACTTTAGTCAAAAATTCTTGAACAGAAGTCATACTCATTGGAAAGCTCCGGAAAGTAAAGTATTTAGGTGAGAACGGTTATCTAAGCTAAATCCACTAGCAATTTATATAGATCTAAACATCTAAACTCTTAAATTAATAAGTTGAAAATATTTTCAACTTATTCTACTAAGAGTACGAGATAAAAGTCTTTAAATTTGCTATGTATTGATTTAATTCTAAGAAACCTTTTAGTGATATTCAGACTGAAAAGATTTACTTTTCAGAGGGCTGAATGCTTAACGAGTTAAGCAGCACATGAGACAAATATATCAATCAACCTAATTCATCACTATTGTGGATTACACGGGAATAAATTCTGGAAACTAAAAATACTTGTGTGTTTCTACGGATTGTAGCTAAAAGTTAATTAAATGGA
>JANMIS010000715.1:0-9635 GCA_031375925.1 Synechococcales cyanobacterium OTE_70_concoct_197_sub | reverse complement strand
GCGTTTCGCGCAGGAAGTAGAAGGCGCAGTCAATGCCTTCCAGTTTGGCTTGGTCGATGTTCCAGGCTTCTAGGCAGGCTCCGGTGAGGTAGGCTTGGGTGAAATCGGTGCCGACGGTTTGGAGTTCGGTGAGGTTGGTATTTTGGAGATCGGCTTGGCGGAGGCTGGCTTCGCTGAGGTCGGCATTTTTGAGGTTTGCGCCGTTGAGCTGGGCGGAGTCAAGGTTTGCGCCACGCAAGTTGAATCGGGAAAAGTCTTGGTTGATGCCTTGTCCGGTGGTGAGGAGTTGGAGGACTTTGAAATTGGAGAAAATTGAATTTCCCGGTCGGGCTTTATCCAATTTTTTAGAATTTTGCAAACGAGTGCGCGTGAGATTGGTCGTGCGTTTGCGGCTGTTCGCAAAGTTAGTGCTTTTGAGCTTAGCTTGCGTAAAATTTGCATCGGTTAAATCAGCGCCACTGAACGATGTTCCTCCGAGAGAGCCAAAAGCAAGACCGAAGAATCGGACGATCGCAAACTTTTCATCGCCTTTGTTCGATCGCCAGTTTGCATACAATCCAAGAATTAGACTCGCGAATGCGCCTGCGAATGCGAATGCGAATGGGCCTTTGGCTGATAATATGCCTGCGAGTGCTAGTGCTAGTGCGCCTGCTAGTGCGCTTTCGCCTGCAAGTCCGAATGTAAATGCGAATATGCCTGCAAATGCGAGAGTGACTGCAACTGCAACTGTAGTTGCGAGTGAAAATACGAATACGAATACGCCTGCGCCTGCGACGGCGCTTGCGCCTACGAATACGCCTACGACGGTGACAGCGCCTGCGACGGCGACTATCATTAAAATAATAATGGTTGAAAATGCTTGGATTGTAAAACCTTTGTTTGCTAATACGAATAGCATTCCTAACATATATAAGATTACGACCATACCTGGCACGATCGAAATCTCTTTAATCGTACTTTTTTGAAAGAAGTAACCAATGATTCCAGAATTAAAAATAACTGCTATGAAGTTAAAAATGAGTGTCAATCCAAAGGCAAGCACTGATGTTCTGATCGCCCATCGCTTCTGTAATCCTGCGATCGCCCCTGTAAAGTCTGCCCCCTGCAACTCCGCATTCGTAAAGTTCGCGCCCCGAATATCTGCATTCATAAAGCTAGCCCCGCGCAGATCTTGCCCCCGAAAGTTTCGCCCTCGCAAATTCTGTCCCGAGAAATCACGTCCCATCCTTCAGCCCACTTCAGAAACTCTTCCTTACATTATCTGAAGCAGGAGGGAAAGGCGATCAACTTTGGACTTTGGATTTTGGGGTGGGGCGATCGAGAGGCTTTCTGAAAGTGAGTCGTGCTATGATTTGTAGACATTCATACTTCGTCTGAGGGCTATGTACGATGACCACACGACAACTTGTCGATCGCATTACCAGTCTTGAAGAAGAACTGAAACAAATCAAACTTCTACTTCAAAAAGACCCAGAAATCATCCCAACCCTCGAAGACCCTTGGATGAAACACGCAGGAATGTTCCAAAATGAGCCACTGTTTGACCAAGTTCTAGCGGAAATTGAAACCTACCGCCAAGAACTTGATGCCGATCGCCTAGAACTTCACTCCAACGATGACGCTTAAATGATGCTTTGGATCCTCGATACCGATCACATCTCCCTCTTCCAGCGTGGAAACCCGATCGTCACCCACAACATTCAATCCAAGCCCCGTCCAGAACTCGCCGTCACGATCGTCAGCTACGAAGAACAAGTCCGAGGCTGGCTCAAGGTCGTCAGTCGATCGTTCAATGATTTTGAGCAAATGACCTTTGGGTATGGCAAACTTAACGAAAATCTCGATTTCTACCGTACAAAAACAGTATTAGATTTCAATGTTGATGCCGTTAAAGAATTCCAAAAACTTCTTCAACAAAAAGTCAAAACAGGAACACAAGATTTAAAAATTGCTGCGATTGCACTTTCAGTTGACGCAACGATTGTCACTCGTAACCAGCGAGATTTTCATAGAGTTCCAGGTCTACGCATTGAAGATTGGTCAATTTAAACGATCGATTTGCTTACGGCGAGGAACGTTGGATTGGCACAGGCTTTCTCCGACAATGCATCGCAGTAGTGGTGTGGGCCGAGCGAAGAAGCAACGTAATCCGCATTATTTCAGCGAGAAAGGCAACTCCTCATGAACAACAACGCTTTAAAAACTACCTCTCAAACGGACTGGGCAGCCCTTGAATAATGACAGAAGAAGACATTGATTTCTCTGACATTCCGCCCTTAACAGAAGAATTCTTCAAGAATGCTAGCTTACGAATTCCCGCTAATCAGATTTGCCAATGGGTCAAACTTGAACCCGACATTTTGGAATGGTTTCAATCCCAGACTTCTGAACATAAAACACTGATCAACGAAGCTCTACGCCAATATGTTGCTAATCACCCATCAAAGTAGGCAGTTTAGCAAGCTGAGTGAAGTTCAACCCGATCGGCCCTAAAAATTTTGTCCCGAAAAATCGCGCATCATCCAACCTGCTTCAGAAACTCTTTCTTATATTATCTAATTCAAGAGAAAAAGCGATCGATTTGACTCAATATGCTAGAAATGGCATAATCATGAAATGAGTCTTACTTTAAAACAGCTCGAATGGATTAGTAGCTCTCGCGATGACCTCCGAACGTTTCCGGAAGACGTTCAACAGTCGATCGGATTTGCCTTACATCGCGCCCAGTTGGGGAGTAAGCATCCTGATGCTAAACCGCTGAAAGGATTTAAGGGGTCTGGTGTACTCGAAGTGGTTGAAGATTTTGATGGTGATACTTATCGCGCCGTGTACACCGTGAAATTTGAGGGCGTTGTCTACGTTCTCCATGCATTCCAGAAAAAATCGAAGCGGGGGATTGCGACACCTAGACAGGATATTGAACTGATCGAGACCCGCTTAAAACGAGCCAGGGAATACTATGAAGGCTTATATTTAAAACGCAAAGAGCAAGAGGATCTAAAATGACTAATGAACTTCAAATCTATTCAAGTAGTGGTAATGTTTTCGAGGATTTGGGGCTTCCAAATTCTGACGAACTCCTGATCAAAGCGCAACTCGCACACCAAATTAGCGAATTGATTGAGATGCGTCACCTTACCCAAAGCGAGGCTGCAAGAATATTAGGAGTCGATCAACCGAAAGTGTCGGCATTAATGCGGGGTAAGTTATCGGGATTCTCCATCGATCGCCTTTTCCGATTCATCAATGCACTCGGAAGCAATGTCGAAATTCGGATTACACCCAACTTGGAACCTAATATTCAAGCTGAAACCCAGATTGTCGCGATTTGAGGTAAGTCCTCTTCCCAGCTTATTGCTGATTAGATTTTGGGCTAGTGCCCCATCACCTTTGATCGATTTTAGATTTTGGATGGGCGATCGAGAGAACGCGTCATAATAAATGTGATGCTATTTTCTAAATAATGCCGATGAAACCTGCAATTCTTCTCCCAGAAACCATTCAGACAGAAGCTACAGTACTAGCTCAATAGCTTGGCATTTTACTGAGCGATTTCTACACCGATGCGATCGTCATCTATCTCCGCAAACATAATCGCCACGCCATTCTCGACCAACTCAATCAAGTTTATCCTGTCCAACCTTTAGAACTTTAATCTGCCGTTTGCTAAACGGGAAGATTATAAAAATCTTCATAATGAGATTCTGCAATTCGAGTTGGGTTTTTCAATTCCCATAGAAACAGATAGACCGGGTAACCGATCGCCTTGGGCATTGAAGCAAAGAGATACTGTAGTATGGCGGTGAGATTAGTCTTAGGAAAATAACAATTGTGGACTAACGATCGAGCCATTTCAAAATTTCCTAGTCGTAGATAGCGAGACACCGATTCGACTAATAACTGCCCGATTAAGTCTCGTTTTAGAAATTCAATTTCTGGACTGATGGGAATCGGCATTAAAACTTGGGCTAGTTTGTCCGTCTCCAGTCCCGCAGAAGTCGCATTTTTAGAATGGGTCCGGATCTCTGAAACATAATCAGGTGTAAAAACAAACTTCGCACCCGATTGGGCCAGTCGAATAAACATATGAGTGTCATGGGCGCTCAGGTTTTCCTGCATTCTGATAGCGCGAAAGGCATCAGTGCGGAAGAGTGTGGCTTCGACGGAAGGCGATCGGTGCCAAGCCGCCATTTCTGCCTTGACCTCGCCGGGACACATTTCCGCACGACCGTAAAATTGCGTACAGGCAACGCTCTCCTGAGATAAGCGTCGACCCTCTCCATTAATTAAGTAGTGATTTGAGAAGGCCATAGTGTAGCCAGGAATGACAGACATAAGTTGCTCTATCGCGCTGGGAAGCAGCCGATCGTCATCTCCAATCATCATCAAATATTCCCCTTTTGCATGATCTCCTAAGGCGTTAAAATTTGATCCAGCACCTCGGTTTTCAGGATTGAGATGATACTGAAATTGAGGATGAATTTGCTGCATCTGTTGACACCATTCCACGATGCTCTGCTTGAGGGCTTCATCTGGATGGGGATTTTGACAGATTATAATTTCAATATTCGGGTAAGTTTGGGCCAATGCTGAAGCGACGGCCTCTTTCAGAAAGGAGAGACGATTGTAGGTAGGAATTCCGATCGTCACCAAAGGTAAAAATACATCATTCATGATTTTTATGGCTAGTTGCTAATTTTAAAATTTAAAATGTATGACTCCATTAACAACATTAGCAGTAAAATATCAGCGGTAAGTATGACGTTTTATTTTATTGCCCATCTAATATGCCAACTGCTCCTCGCTCCTATGATTTGATTGTTTATGGTGATGAAGTGCCTGGAATCTTGGCACTCGTGTCTGCATCTCGTGAATACAAGCGTCAAACGGGAAAGTTCCTCAGGACTTTGCTGCTAATTAAGGCTAGTACCCAAGCTGGAATTGGGGGACATCTTGTACGCGGTGGGTTGGCCTATCTCGATCGGAGCAATCTACCCCAAGACGTTCGATTTCAACAGGGAAATGTAACCTTTGGGCATCCGGTCGCCATTTATCAAGAATTTCTTCAGCGATCGGGGGTCATTGACATCGCCTTAGATGCGAAAAAAGCCAGTACGGCTTTGCGAGCGATGTTGACTGAAGTGGGGGCCGATATCCTGAGTCAGGTCAGTCTTAAGACAGTGACCGTGGAAGGTAAAAGGCTTAAGGGACTGCTGCTGGGGAATGGTGAAACCTATCTAGCGCAGCAGTTTATTGATTGTACGGTGAATGCAGAATTGACTCAGGTGGCGGGCGTTCCCCGTGTGGATGGATTTGGGACCTTTGGATTGCCGAATGCGGAGTTGCCTGTGACGCTGGTAGTCGAGACTCAAGGACTGACGGCGCAGGCTTTGCGAACGGTGGAGTTTGCTTATATTAAACGCCTGACTAATCTTCAGGACACCGAGGCGCAACGCTATATTTCGATCGCAGCGGGCGGAAATGCCGATCGGATCAAACAACTCCGTGAAAGTCTTCTAGAATCCGGCAATCCGAAGAGTTTATATATTGGGTCCGACCATTTGGATGTGCGCTGTCGAGCATTGTCGATTTTGTATCACGCTTTCCGTGGGAAGGTGATGGATCTGAGCAGGGGAATGCTTTTTGATCAGGGGAATGTGGCAATTTTGTCGGGCGATCGGTTGTCCTGGAATGCCTTAATGTTTGCCGTTACAGGCCCTCAAGCCAATGTCATTGCAAAGGACAGTAAGCCAACGCCTGAAATGTTAGCAGAAGTTCCATTTTTAGAACGGTGGTTTAAGTTTCTAGGCGCGAAGAGTTTGGTGGCGATGCCAGAACTATATGTGCGTCATGCGGGGAATGTATTGGGCGCGATCGAGCCTCTCAGCGGCGCGAAAATGATGGCGGGCGGGGTTCCGGCGAGCGAGGCGATCGGAACCTTTGCTTATCATTTGGATGTGCGAGGAGGTATTCCGGGATTGGGCAATCTTGCGAATCAAAAGAAGTTAGGCAATATTTCATTTCATCATCCGCCAGTGTTTAACATTGGCATTCGTCATGCAATTTTGAGCCAGGTTCGTAATCTTGCGGTGTTGGGTCCGGGTTCAGGGTTTGAGGGCTACGCTTGTGGCGCGGGGCGGATTGTGGAGTTCAATGTGGGTGTGGGTCAAGGGATTGGAATTGCCGCAGCGATCGCCATTAAATCTCAGCGTGTTTTGGCTGATATTACAAACCGTGAGGTCCGCGATTGTCTAGTTCAAACCAATAAAATCACCAAAACCTATGGTCTTGACTATCCCGTCGAATCCAAACGTTTAGAGATATTTGAACTTGCCCTAATGCCTCCAAAAGTGGATTGGAGCAACATTGCATTAAATCCCCCAGGGACCAATGGCCCAGCGTCTGCATGAGCGTGAAAGCAAGGGTGCACAATCGTACCAGGAAAAAGATGTGGCTGAAGCGTTGAAAAAACTTCGAAACTTTAAACAGGAGGGCGAGACGTGAAATATAGTATTTTAATCCAGTGGTCTTAAGTGGATCAGGTTTATGTTGTGACACTTCCAGAGTGGGGAAGTCATGCTCACACGCATGGAGAAACTTATGAAGAAGCATTGATAAATGCTCGGGAAGTTTTAGATGATCTAATCTATGGATATACTTCAATTGGAAAACCTCTCCCAATGCCACAAATTTTGCAGGCGGCTTGATTGGGTGATATTTTGTCTTTATGGAATTGATTTTAACGATGTGACTGTTAGGCGAAAGGCTCCGCCTGCGGTCTCTCCAAACGATCGGACTCGAACAATATAATTACCCGGTTTAACAATGCGGGTAAATAGTAGGGCATTGGAAGTGCCATCGGGACCGTCATCGTTTTCTGCGATCGGAGTTCCTTCTTTGGTCATTAACACAATCATTGGATCAAACACTTCAGAGACTAAATCCACAGCGATTTGGTCTCCTGCTTTTAAGGTGACAATGTAATCCCGAGCAAACCCGCCTTGGCCTGTAGGAATATCCCGATCGGTCAAAACATCTTTCAGTTCTTGACCGATCGTTAATGGAATGGGCTGATAAACAAGGGGTATAGTCGCTTGTGCAGAGACGTGATGGGATAAACTCGCAAAAATTCCTAGGGTTCCCCAGCTTAAAACAAGGTTAGTGACAGCCGATCGGACAAACGATCGAGATTTAAATTTATACCTATTCATATCAACAAAAACTCAAGATTTTAAATGGCCTATTTCAGTGAAGGAAGTTTCTTTTCTAATTCAGCCACGGGAACAGCACCCCCTAAAAGAGATCCATTCATAACAATAGCAGGTGTTCCATCAATGCCGAGGGAGTCCCCCAGAATTTGGTCTGCTTCGATGGCAGCTTGGGCTTGGGGGCTTTGACGATCGCGGTCGAATTTGGCTAAGTCTAAGCCTAGAGTGGTGGCAATTTTGCGATAAATTTCAGGTTTGATGTCTTTTTGTTGATCAAAGAGCGCATCGTGAAATTCCCAGAATTTGCCTTGTTGTTGAGCGGCCCAAGATGCTTTTGCGGCATTTAGTGCTTCAGAATGGATTTGGGATAGGGGGAAATGTTTATAAACGAGGGTGATGCGATCGGGATATTTATCGGCAAAGGCTTTGAGTTCGGTGCGGGCTTTGGCACAGTAAGGACATTGGAAATCGGAAAATTCAATTAGTAAGACTTTACCTGTTCCATAGGTGGGGGATTGACCAATCGCCTGTTTACGATCGGTGTTAAGCATCGTCAAAATTTTGGTTTGTTCCGCGCGAGCTTTTTGCTGTTGGGCTTGCTGATACCGTTGCAGGCTTTCTAAAATCACTTCTGGGTTCCGCTTCAGCACTTCTAAAACTTGCTGCTCAAAAGCGGGATCAAGGGCTTTGGGTTCGGCGGCGATCGCAGGATGCTGAAGCATGAGGGCAAAGGCTAGAACGATTCCATTGCGAAACCATGATTTTTGAGCCAGAAGGAAGTGACGCATAGTTTGAAACATAAGAGGGATAAACAGAAGGGCTGACCGGGGATTAATGCGCGAACCTAGCAAGGCTCAGCCTGATTATTTTCTCATAACTAGACTCGATCGCCTAGATCAAATTCAGGGGTTGCAATCGATCGATTCTAATTGCGGCATAATGATAGACGTTGGCCTAAGCTTTGAGGTAGAGAATGCGTGCTGTGCTAATGGCGGGTGGATCGGGAACGCGATTACGGCCTTTGACTTGCGACCTACCGAAGCCGATGGTGCCGATTTTGAATCGACCGATCGCAGAGCATATTCTCAATCTTCTCAAGCGTCATGAGATTCGAGAAGTGATTGCGACCTTGCATTATTTGCCGGACATTTTGCGGGATTATTTTCGGGAAGGAACAGACTTTGGGGTGCAGATGACCTATGCCGTCGAAGAAGAAGAACCGCTAGGGACAGCGGGCTGCGTCAAGAATGTGGAGAGTTTGCTTACCTCTACTTTTTTAGTGATTAGCGGCGACAGCGTGACGGATTTCGACTTGAGTGCAGCGATCGAGTTTCACCGGGAACGCGGCTCTAAGGCGACATTGATTTTAAAACGGGTAGACAATCCGATCGAGTTTGGGGTGGTAATTACAGATGATCAAGGTCGAATTCAGCGGTTTCTGGAAAAGCCATCCAGTAGTGAAATCTTTTCTGACACGGTGAATACGGGTATTTATATTTTAGAACCTGAGGTTTTAGATCTGATCGAGCCATTCAAAGAAGCAGATTTTTCAAAGGATCTATTTCCAAAACTTCTAGAAAAAGACATGCCGATTTATGGTTATATTGCTGACGGATATTGGTGTGATGTCGGGAGTCTAGAAGCATACCGCGAGGCGCAATATGCCGCACTTCAGGGATTGGTTCAATTGGAGAAAGCCTATGAAGAGCGATCCCATGGCGTGTGGATTGGAAAGGATGTCGTAATTGATCCGAGTGCTGTGATTGAATCGCCTGTGATGATTGGAGATCATTGTCGGATTCAGGCGAGGGTAAGGATTGAAGCGGGGACAATTTTGGGTGACAACATTTCAATCTCGGAGAACGCCGTTCTGAAGCGTCCGATCGTTTGGAATGGAGTCATGATTCAGGAGGATGTGCAATTGCGTGCCTGTGTGGTAGCAAGGGGAGCTAGGATCGATCGGTTTGCTCAGATTTTGGAGGGCGCGATTATTGGGCCGCTGTGTACGATCGGTGAGGAAGCCTACATTCGCCCTAATGTCAGGGTTTGGCCCAGTAAAACGGTAGAACCTGGCGCAACATTGAATACCAATTTGATTTGGGGAAATGCAGCGCAGCGAAATTTGTTTGGGCAGCGAGGCGTGTCGGGCGTTGCAAATGTGGATATTATTCCAGAGTTTGCGGTGAAGCTGGGGGCAGCCTATGGTTCAACATTAAATATTGGGTCGCAGGTGATGGTGTCGCGAGATCAGCGCGCTGCTTCTTGGATGATTTCTAGGTCGTTAATTTCAGGATTGATGTCCGTTGGAATTAATGTACAAAATTTGGAGGCGACAGCAATTCCGGTGGCGCGATCGGTCGTGCCGATTTTGGCAGTGGTGGGTGGAATGCATGTGCGGGTTGACCCGGAACGATCGAATTACATTTT
>JANMIS010000712.1:0-4252 GCA_031375925.1 Synechococcales cyanobacterium OTE_70_concoct_197_sub | reverse complement strand
GGACATGAAACCCTCAAGTTTAGGCGAGATTAGTTGACTAGCATATCAGTGCCTAGATGAGAATGAAATAGCCCTGGCTAAAACCATATATCTAGACTTTGCAGATACGCCCTAGTAGTTCGTTCAAAACGCTTACATCAGAAGCAAGTATTGCTTGCCTGAGCCGCTCTTCGGCGTTGATAATATGAGTCTCAACTGTTTCAGTCATAGTGTTTCTCTCCTCAATATCAACCAACAAAGATCAATAAACAAAGTTGCGATCTCATCCCCACCAAGGACTTGTGACATAACAGTTATTAGATAGAAACTTTCTGTATAGAAACCCCAAGGGGACGTTACTTAGAAATTTTCTAGATGTTCCCTAGAATGATAACAAGAAAATTTCCGCATAACATGACGATCGGAAACCGTACTACAAATCTGCTAGAGCAAGCTAAAGGCAAAAACTGGCTTCAACTTCGATCGGATTCGTAGCAACGTATGCTCTAGACTCGATCGGATAACTGAAGACTTTTGGACTTTTGGAGTGCGTATTGTGGGATTAGAGGCGGTGCGGATTGTGTTGGTGGAGCCTGCGGGCGCGCGAAATCTTGGATCTGTAGCGCGGGTGATGAAGAATTTTGGTCTCACTACTTTGGTGCTAGTGAATCCGCAATGCGATCGTTTCTCTGATGATGCGATGCATATGGCGGTTCATGCGAAGTCGGTATTAGAACAGGCGATCGTCGTCCCAGATTTACCATCGGCGCTTGTCGGTGTTCATCGTGTAGCCGCCACCGTGGGCCGCGAGGAAATGCAGGTAGAGTCGCTGCGATCGGTCATGCCCTGGCTCCTACCAGATCTCTCTCAGAACCCCCAGAATGGGGAGGGCGATCGGGATGTGATGCAAATTCAGAGCGCGATCGTCTTTGGACGAGAAGATCATGGCTTGAGCAATGCTGAACTCAAGTACGCCCAGCGCCACATCACCATTCCGTCAAATCCCGACTATCCCTCGCTAAATCTCGCTCAAGCGGTGGGAATTTGTTGCTATGAACTCTCCCAGCAGGCTGCGTTACTTCAGGGTTCTGAGCCACCCGATCGATTGGATCGAGAACCTATGCCGATCGATGCCGCGCCGTTTCAGTTGACCAATGCGTTTTACTTGGGACTTGAAGAATTGCTGCTGTCAATTGGTTACCTCCATGACCACACCGCTGAAAGCCGGATGACGAAGTTTCGGCTGCTGCTCGATCGATCGGTGCCCACTCACCACGAGATGACCATGCTGCTGGGGATCTTGCGTCAGGCGAAATGGGCGATTCCCGTGCCGGGAGGCGATGCCAATGATCCAGAAATTAAAGACTCATCTGTCAAAGGTAAACCTACTGAAATTCTGGCCAAAACTGAATAAAACGGCTGCCTCATCAGATCTTTTGTACAGTTTGACTTTCATTGATGCGAAACCCTGAACTCAAAAAACAACCCGTCGCGAAAAAGTCCTTTAGGATAGAATTTCTCTTACTCAAGCAGTTTTGTTTTAAAATCCGCTTTTTAAAATCAATGCTTACGCTCACGGCAGTTCAATACGGGTATGACCATGAAAAAATCGGGTGATTCATCTCAGTTCCCCTCACGCCGCCGTACGGCAAAGCTTCGTTCTAAAGGTCAACCTAAGCCCGATTCCGCAGCAAAAGGTGGAAGTAACCCCAAGCCCTTAGCTAAACTAGATACCGATCGCCGATCGCGTCGAGCTGCCCGAACTGAAGCGACCCCAAAAAATGGCTCAAAAAAAGGTTTTTTCGACTTTCTACCCAAGTTAGGCAAAAAGCAACCTCCTACGCCCTCTCGCCCGCCCTCTCAAGTGGTCGAATTTCCCCGGAAGCCCCAGCGATCGAAGCTAGAAGAACTGCGATCGAAGCGCCAAAACCGCGCCCCTCGTAAACATGCGCTCTTTTCTCCCCCAGACAATCCCATCCACCTACCTCGTCCGCGTAATCGTCCTCAGGCGATGTTGCTCTATGCTTTGCGATTACTAATTTTAGGCGTTGGTTTGGGGGTAATCTGTGGAACGGTCCTGTCAGTCTGGGATCCGACGACACGGTTAACGGCTGGAGCGAATTCTACCGTCGAGGCGACCCCAGCGCCCGAAGAGCAAGCCCTGACTTTTGGACAAGAGCTTGCCCCCCTTAAAGCTCAAATTCAAACCCTGATCACTCAAAATGCGAAGCTCTCTCCCAGCGTTTTGCTGATTGATCTCGATAGTCATGCCTATGTAGATATGGGGATGTCTGAGGTGATGCCTGCGGCTAGTACGATTAAGTTGCCGTTGCTGATTGCATTTTTCCAGGATGTTGATCAAGGTAAAATTCAGTTGGATCAACCGATCGCCATGCGGAAAGATCTAATCGCAACGGAAGCTGGAGAGATGCAGTATCAGCCCGTCGGCAGCAAGTTCACGGCGATCAAAACTGTCACAGATATGATCACCGTCAGCGACAACACGGCAACCAATATGGTGATGGACCTGCTCGGTGGCCCTGATGCGCTTAATCAACGTTTTCAGTCTTGGGGCTTGACGGGGACGATGATTCGAAATGCGCTGCCGGACGTGCAGGGCACGAATACGACGAGTGCGAAGGATATGGGGACGATGTTGAGTTTGTTGAGTCGGGGCAAACTGATGTCCATCAAGTCTCGTGATCGGGTTCTCGATATTTTGCGCCGCGTGGAAAATGATAGCCTATTGCCAAAGGGTCTAGGTGAAGGGGCAACGATCGCTCACAAAACCGGGACGATCGGGACCTTGCTGGCTGATGTGGGGTTGGTCGATACAGCTTCGGGACGGCGCTATGTAGCGGCGGTGCTGGTAAAGCGACCTCGCGATGACGATCGGGCGAGTCTGCTGATTCAACAAATTTCGAAGCTCAGCTATCAAGCCTTTAATCAACAAGCGGCTACCGTCAGTGCTCCACCCCTCGATAAAAACAATAAAAATAAACTCAAGGACGAATCCCTAGAACGTTCAAAGATTGCTCAACCCTAGTTAAAAGGATTTTCGAATTTGGGTGTCTTTAAAGAAGGCGATGATGGCGACCAGATAGGCTACTACAAAGGCATAAAAAACGTAGTCTAACTTTATAAAAGTAGGCAACTTTACACTTACGATCGTTTCAATCAAAGAGGTGCAGAGTTGACCCGCTTTCCCGACGGTCGTACAGTCTACGGGAGCCATCAGGAGGACGCCTGCTTGAGCGATAAACGCAACGCCTAGGGCTTTCGGTGAATAGTGGGCACTGGTTTTATTGGGGGAGGCGGAGATGCTGGCAATGATAAAGACAATACAAAAAATCGTCTGAATCGGTAAAATTAAAAATGTATAGGCCAGAAAATTTGCATTGCTATTGCTGCTTGTTAAATGAACGATCGAACTAACTAAAACATACAAAACCAACAGCGCTGTAAAGTTATAAATTGAAACAGATCTAAGATGGGGTTTCATAACATTAGCGAATACAGAACAATCTGGGTTTAAGCGCTAACTTGAGTGGCGCGCTCATGGCTTAATGGAATCCCATAGTCATCTAAGGCGTCTTCATTGTCAAAGTCCAGCACGGCCCATACTTTTTTCATCAACTTATCTAGCCCCTGCCGACTTACACCTGAAATCAGAAAGATAGTGCTTTTGCATTCGGCTTCGAGTCGTGCGGTGAGTTCTGAGATTACAGGATCTTCAGGGTCAAGGGCATCAAGCTTGTTGAAGGCGACGATTTGGGGGCGATCGGCGAGTTCGGGGCGGTAGGCTTTAAGCTCATTTTGAATGGTGATGTAGGCGGCAATCGGGTCTTCGCTGGTGATGTCTACGAGGTGGAGCAGGACGCGGGTGCGCTCGACGTGACGCAGGAAGTCATGGCCGAGCCCGATGCCCATGTGAGCGCCTTCGACGAGTCCGGGAATATCTGCAAATACGGTGCCGTCGCCGGAGGGTTTGCGGACGACGCCGAGGTTGGGGACGAGGGTGGTAAAGGGGTAGTCGGCGACTTTAGGGCGGGCTGAGGAGAGGGCGGAAATTAGGGTAGATTTGCCTGCGTTGGGGAGTCCGATAATGCCGACTTCGGCGAGGAGCTTGAGTTCGAGGCGGAGTTTGCGCTGTTCGCCTTCATGACCGGGCTGCGATCGTTCGGGTGCGCGGTTGCTGTTGGTCAGGAAGGCTGCGTTGCCGAGTCCGCCTTTGCCGCCTTTGACCACTAGCAGCGTTTCGTCAGGTTCGGTC